>JAAEOZ010000504.1 GCA_024222685.1 Gammaproteobacteria bacterium
CTGTTATAGCGCCATCAAAGTTGATCTCCTTGTGCGTTCCATCACAGAACGGTTTGTCAGATGATGCACCACAGCGACAAAGCCCTACAATCGGCCGATCCTCCGTCTCAACCGTTTCCATCGTCTGCCACGTCATTGGCTCGCCGTGTTCAGAGCTAATCTGCTTTTTACGAACGATTTTGACATCGCCATTAACAATATATGCCGCATCTTTGTAAACAAAAACTTTTGCTTGATTGACCGTGTCTTCACTCATATCGTACCTCCACGAATATTATTCGATAGTAAACTTGCCGTCGACAACTGTTACGGTTGCCTAATTATTAGTAATTCTCACCTTACTATTTTAATTTACCTTATTGTTTGTCGTCTGCCCATAATGGTACGGACATCGAATTCGATGTCTCCTTCATAGCGAGGGGCGTAGGTTTCATACGCTTCTTTGATTTCGGTTTGGCGCTCGTTGATACGAACCATTAGGTACTCTATCTGGATTCTAGGATCCTACGCAACGAATCTTTCTAACCAGGCCTGAAGCCCAA
>JAAEOZ010000505.1 GCA_024222685.1 Gammaproteobacteria bacterium
CTTTCCTGACTAATAGCTCGGTAAAGTGCCACATCGTCCTGCGCAGCCCCACCTAACAGGGTGTAAATCGGCTGACCTGTCGCTTTACCCAACAGATCCCAACAGGCAATGTCTATCGGTGCCTTGGCATAGGGATGGCCTCGCAGGGCCGCATCCATTACTCGATTGATTTCACCTATATTTACCGGGTTGAGGCCAATCAAGTGCGGGGCCAGTTCGGTCAAACCGGCACGCACACCGAGTGCGAACGAAGGCAGATAAGCGGAGCCGAGCGGGCAACATTCGGCATAACCGGTAAGCCCCTGGTCCGTTTCAATTGCCACGACAGTACTGTCAAATACGTCTATATAATTGCCCTTGGACCAGCTATAACGGCCCTCTTTCAATGGCAGGTCAACCTGCCAGGCTTTGATTCCGATAATTTTCATTCTTTTGTTAAACCTTTTATTTTACCTTTGCAAGAAATTTTTGCAGATGCTCCGATTTCGGTTCTCCAAAGAACTCGTCGGGCGGGCCAATTTCTTCCAGCAAACCTTGATGGAAAAATGCTACCCGATCCGAGACTTCACGGGCAAAACCCATCTCGTGCGTGACGCAGATCATGGTCATGCCTTCCTCGGCCAATAGCCGCATGGTGTCGAGCACTTCACCTACTAGTTCCGGGTCAAGCGCAGATGTCGCTTCGTCAAAGAGCATATAGTTAGGTTCCATTGCCAGCGCCCGAGCAATGGCCAGACGTTGTTGCTGGCCACCCGACAATGCCGAGGGATAGCTCGACAGTTTGTCTCCAAGCCCCACATGACGAAGCTGTTTCTCGGCGACTTCAATTGCTTTAGCTTTGGGGAGTTTGCGTACGATTTTCGGAGACAGTGCTACATTTTCCAGCACCGTCAAATGCGGGAAACTATTCCATTGCTGGAATACCATTCCCAGGTTCTGGCGCACCACATTCAAGTTGGTGTCTTTGGCGTGCACATCAACGTCATCTACAAGAATCTGACCCTTTTGAATTGGCTCTATCCCGTTAATACAATACAGCAGTGTGGACTTACCCGAACCGGAGGCGCCTATAACGCTAAGCACTTCGCCGTTTTGTACGTCAAGATCGATACCTTTTAGTACCTGAAGATCACCGAAATTTTTATGCAGCCCACGAATTTTAATCATTGTTTCCACCTCTCCTCAAGACGAGACGCATAGAGTGAAATTGGGTACGACAGGGCGAAATAGAACGCTCCGGCAACGGCCAGAATGAGGATTGTTTCCTGGGTTCGAGTGATGAGTATCTGTGAGGCTTTCAATAGTTCTACATATCCGAGTACTGACACCAGCGCGCTATCTTTCATGACCCCGAGTGCAACACCTACCCAGGCTGGAAACACGGCCCGGAGACCAATTGGCCAGACCACATACCGCATATCCTGCCAATAGGTCATACCCAGACTGCGAGCAGCTCGGCGCATAGCTACCCCGACTGCTTCGATACCACCACGTGCCACATTGGCTACGAGGGCCGAGGTATAAACGGTTAGCACAATCAGCCCGGCATCAAAAGGATCGAGCCTGAGGCCGATCATCGGTGCAAAGTTAAAAAACAATACCAGTTGAATAATCAGCGGAACCGAACGAAAGACGTCGAGAATCGAGGCCAGGGTAAAAGCGCCGACATTTTTCGATACGCTTAATAACCAGCCGAATATAATACCCATTAACGATCCGATGCTAATCGCTAGCAGAGATATCCACAGAGTACGTAAGGCCGCCTGACCAAGAAATAGCAAGTCGTTGGGGTTAAAGCCCGAAAAAAATGTTATTGAAGGTTGCATTACCAGGCTCGTTTAATACCTGAAGAGCCGCATCGCGAGTAACCGCGAAACCCCAAGGATAATTTTCACGATAATGTAGTAAATCACTGCAGTGACCGCGAAATACTCGAAAATGCGAAAAGTCTTTGAAGCGAAGAATTGCGTCTCGCCCGACAGTTCGCGAAAACCAACCAGCATGCCCAGAGATGACATCAGCACAGCCCAGACCATTTGGTTGGTCATTGGATGATAGACAATACGTAACACCTGGGGAATTACGATTCTGGTATAGGCCTGAAAGGCCGTCATTCCCAGACTTCGAGATGCTCGAATTTGCGTTTCAGGTATTGCCTTAAAACCACCACGGAAATTCTCAGCCAGATAACCCGCATTATTGAAGGTCAACCCCATAAGCACGATCATATAAGGGCTGAAATGGATACCGAACGCACCCAGGCCAAATCCGAAAAAGAATAATTGCAGTAGTGCCGGCGTATTGCGCGCTAACTCTACCCAAATTGAAGCCAACCACATGATTGGCCCTTTCATATGAATTCTGACCAGTGATAGTGCGAGTCCGATCAAAATACCCAAAATCATTGATAAAGCGGCGACTTCGAGCGTCAGTAACGCCGCCTCTAATAACTCAGGCAACGCTTTGAATACGGGTCTCCAATGAAAGTTGTAGTTCATATTCGACCAGCTTTCTCCGATCCAGCAGGGTCGACAAAAAGCCGACCCTGCTGATATTTATTCTTAGTAAAAAACACCGGGAATACGTAATTCAGGTGCTTCACCACCGACATACTTACCCCAAAGCTCCTGATATCGACCGGAACGCACCTGGTGTGTAACGAACAGGTTCAGGTAGTTAAGCCAGGTTACATCCAGACGTGGCCCCACAACCGAGGTATAGTCTGTACCCCACGGCATGCGTGGACCGGCGATTACGGTGTCAAATTTTTGTGTAATCGGCAAAACGGCGGTATTGGTAGTAATACCGGCATCGGCCTTGCCCTGTGCGACTGCAAGGAATACTTCGTTCTCCGATTGATAACCCTGATAATTGTCTTCAACACCCCATTTTTTGGCTAGCTTCAGCCATTCCTGCTCGGGTACCGTACCAACCGCAGCCGCAACTTTTTTATTGCGCATATCGTCAACGGTCTTAATGCCGCTATTCGCGCCGACCACAGCCTGGGCATAATAGATCGCATAGGGTATAGAAAAACCAACCGTTTTGGCTCGGGCCAGTGAATCGGAAGTGCCGCCGAATACAACATCGGCCCGGTTAGTGACGATTACCGGCAGTCTCTCTGCCCAGGTCAGAGGCAGGATTTCGAATTTAACTTCTAGCGCAGCAGCCAGATCCTTACAGTAGTCAACATCAAAACCGGCCGGTTGGTTGTTCGAATCTCGGTATCCGATTGGGGGAAAATCGAGCACCACACCACAACGCAACACGCCTTCATCAATCACGTCATCGAGCTTGTCAGCCGACGCAGTATTAATGCTACCCAGTAGAATCAATGCGGTGAAAAGCGATATTGATATCCTTGAAAATAGTTTCATTGGTTTCTCCTCAGTTTTATTAGCAACACGGCTACCTCCCAATGAGGTGCTACATGCTGTTTTTGATTTGAACACAAAATGTCGACAAATAAAAATACTATTTGTTTTAAATTCATTACAGCTTACCATGAACGGATATATACCTGTCTTCATAGCGAGACACTAAAATCGTCCATATGCCGTGAGCCCAGGTAGTCGAGAAAACGTATTTGCATTTCTCTGGTATGCTGGTGCGCCAGATGTTCCGCCAATTTGATGTCCTGTGCTTCGATAGCATCAATAATTAACTCATGTCCATCCACCATCTCTTTAGGCAAAATGTCATCGTAGGATTTGAAATATAATCTCAGGGACCGTCTCCCGTCGTCTAGTAACTGTCGATAGCTTTGTTCAAGATAGCGATTGTTACCGGCTTTTGCGATTGCCAGATGAAAATCTCGATTGCTTAATATCATTCCCAGTACATCACCCTGGTCTACGCAGAGGGCAAATCGACTTTGTTCCTCCCGGATACGCTGAAGGTCTGCGGAGCATCTAAATTTAGCAGCCAGACGTGTCACGGCGCGCTGAACGATGTCTAATGCATCTACATATTGTGGGAATTCTTCAATTCGCAGCGGAGCCACAATCGTCCCCTTATTGGGCAAGGTTTGCAACAACGATTCGGAGACGAGCCGGACAAGCGCCTCGCGCACTGGGGACCGTGAAACCGCGAAGCGTTTTGCCAGGCTTGCTTCATCGACAAGCTGACTAGGTGCCAGTGCCAATGACAATATCTCGTCACGTAGCGTTTCATAAATGGTGACTGCACCAAATCCCTTTGCGCTTCGTTTTTTGTCAGCATGTACAAATTTCAGGGCCATTTTTCCTACCGGTTAAATTCAATCGCATGATTTCATTTTATTATATTGAATTCAAGTTGTATTTTATATAGAATTATTTTTGTGTGCAAAATGTCGACAATATATTAGCATTTTACTACTACATTTTCGCCACTCAATTGGGAGAAATTTATGAGATTTGAAGGAATCTACACGCCGATCATCACCCCGTTTTTAGAGGATGGGGCAATTGACTGGGATAGCTATGCCGAGGTAATCGAATGGCAGATTGAAAACGGCGTCGCCGGTGTCATCGTCGGCGGCTCTACCGGTGAGTTTTACGCGATGTCGAAACAGGAGCGTATCCAGCAATTCAAATTCGCGGCCGAACGAATTAATGGCCGGGTTGAATTTATGGCGGGCGTCAATGATATTCGCGTCGACGAATGTCTGGCAATTACTGCGGCAGCCCGTGATGCAGGTGCACAATCACTACTGGTTGCGGCGCCGCCTTATTCGCTGCCTTCTGAGGCCGAGTTGGCCAGTCACGTCCTGAAAATCGCCGACACGTCAGGCCTGTCAATCATGCTCTACAACTATCCTGGCCGGACCGGTGTGGAGATGGGCGAAGCATTCATGACAGCGGTGGCAAAAAATCCGTTGATCACCGGCATCAAGGAATCCAGCGGCGACTATAGCCGCCTGCCCTATCTGGTGCGCAACTTCCCGGAAGTCGAACTGGTTGTCGGCGGCGAAGAGCAAGTGCTCGAGTTCGCGGCCTGGGGCGCTAAAGCCTGGGTCTGTGCAAGTGCCAACATCTTCCCGTTGGAATGCGTTCAGTTTATGAATATTGTTGGCAAACAATCCGACTTCGAGCGTGGCAAACGTCTGATGGAAGCCTTTATGCCACTGATGGGAGTTCTCGAACAAGGTGGAAGTTTCATACAATGCATTAAATTTGGTTACGAGCTTCAAGGCCGATCTGCCGGTATCGCGCGACCACCGATGCTGTCGATGGCAGAAGAACAAATGCAGCAGATGGAGCAAATTATCAACATTACACGTACTACCGTAAATGCCATAATTGACGAGAAGCCCTGATTTTGAGGCCATTCATTTAAAACGCAAAGAACACTGTTACCGAAAAGGTAGAACTCATGCGCTGGAAAAAAACAGTC
Organism: Gammaproteobacteria bacterium; assembly: GCA_024222685.1. GTDB lineage: Bacteria > Pseudomonadota > Gammaproteobacteria. The sequence goes on from JAAEOZ010000505.1 coordinate 5,377, forward strand.
ACCATGATTGAAGCCCATGCCGAGGGTGAAGTCGGCCGGATTGTCACCGGTGGTGTGGTTGATCTGCCCGGTCAAACCATGCTCGACAAGATGAATTACATCAATCAGGTGGACGACAGCCTGCGTCGTTTTCTGGTGTTTGAACCGCGCGGTTATGCGCAGATGTCAACCAACCTGATTTTTCCCCCTACCCATGCTGAAGCCGATGTCGGCTTCCTGATTCTCCAGGGTGACAAGGCCCATGCGATGTCGGGCTCGAATAGTATCTGCCTGGTCACCGTATTGCTCGAAACTGGCATGATTGAGATGCAGGAACCGGTAACCATAGTGACTCTGGACACCCCGGCAGGACTGGTGCGTGCCCGAGCTACCTGCAAGCAAGGCAAATGCGAGCGCGTCACATTGGAAATGACGCCCTCCTGGGCAGACCAGCTTGACGCCGTGGTACAGATTGAAGGGCTAGGAAAGGTTACCGTCGATATTTCTTTTGGAGGAGTTTTCTACGCGCTAATCGATCCGACACAGTTTGGATTGAAAATTGCCCCGGAGAATGCGCGCAAGCTGGTAGATCTGGGTAGCCGAATTCACCGTGCGGTGAACGATCAGCTCGACATTCGCCATCCGGAACTGGAGGGCCTGGAAGGAATTTCCTACGCGATGTTTGTCGGACACGACGATGATGGCGTAATGAAAGGAGCCACCATTTTACCCCCTGGGCGCATTGACCGTTCACCCTGCGGTACGGGTAGTTCCGCTCGCCTCGCGGTCATGGCAGAACGTGGCCAGGCAAACGTGGGTCAGACTCTAAAATCAAGATCGATCATCGATAGCGAATTTCAGGTGGAGATTCTCGAACGGCAAACTTTCGCTGGCCGCCTTGCTATTTTGCCGAGTATTTCAGGCCGTGGCTGGATACATGGCATGCACCAGATCGGTGTCGATCCGACGGATCCTTACCCACAGGGCTACATGGTCGCCGATTGCTGGGGCGACGCCTTTGATCTACTGAGCTAGGAACGCAGTATGCCTGACAAGGCCCTCCCCTCAGGTGCATCGATTGCGGTCATAGGAGCAGGAATTGTTGGCGTCGCGAGCGCCTATGCACTTGCGCGCCAGGGATACGAGGTTGTGGTTTATGATCCCTCCCCACCCGGCGAGGCTGGTCCGTCTCGCGCCAATGCAGGCCACGTCGGAGCATCAGATATTCACCCACTCAGCACTCCGGGGATTCACTGGAAAGCAATGAAAATGCTGATGAACCCTGATGGCCCGTTGAAAATCCCTGTTCGGGGTGCCATTGCGCAGATTCCCTGGTTCTGGCGATTCTGGCGAACTTCCCAGCGTAAAAGGTTTGAGGTAGCTACCAGCGCCCTGAGTTATCTGTGTAGCCACACCCTGACCGACACTGGGGCAATGCTCGAATCGGCCAGCATGACCGACATGCTTCTACACGCGGGATGCGCCTTTCTCTATGATACCGAGCAGAGCTTTACCGCCAGCAAGCGAATCTGGGCTGACAAGAACGCACGTGGCTTTGACAACGAAGAGATGGATGCCGGGCGGATCGTCCAGGACATTCCCATTATTGCCGACACATTTCGCTACGGGGTCTTGTCGCATAAATGGTCGATGGTGCGCGACCCGCTTGACGTGGTACGTGGATTAGTCGAGGCCGCTGAGTCGAATGGTGTTATTTTTCAACGCATCCGCGTGAATAGTCTGTGCGGCGGACTGGATTCAGTCACGCTTGAGACCAACGAGGGCAAAAGCCAACACGCCGCCGCCATAGTGGCCGCCGGCGTGAATTCCGTCACGTTCGCCAAATCCTGTGGCGACTTTCTGCCGATGGCTGCAGAACGCGGCTATAACCTCACCGTCCCTGCGCCTGGTATGGAGCTGGAGCTGCCACTGGTATTTGCCGATCGCGGAATTGTAGCCACCCACCTGACAAGCGGGCTGCGCATTGGCGGCTGGGCGGAGTATGCCCATCCGAATCGTCCGGCCAATCAAAATTATTTCAAATCAATAGCCAGAATCAGTGCTGAACTGTTCCCAGGTTTGAATTTGGATAATGCAAATTACTGGATGGGTAATCGCCCATCTCTGCCTGATTCGGTACCGGTAATTTCTCAATCTCCGCACGTGCCTGGCGTATTTTATAATTGTGGGCACGGGCATTATGGATTGACTCATGCTGCCACTTCTGCCCGAATTCTGGCAGAGCTGATAAGTAATAAATCCGAAGACGAAAGATATAGACAGTATTCAATCACGCGATTCTCAAACATGAGATGAAACGACCTGAAATAAATGAACCTACAGATAACCGTAGAAGTCCCCAGTGTTTGCCTGATCAATTCAGGATCGCAAATAAGAGGCACCATTCACATCTGCATTGGTTATATCGCATTGATATAGCCGATGACCATCACCGGCAAATGCCGCCAGGGTCGCCTCGGCATTGATGTGTCCGAAGCTACCATCACTATCATCGAGGCAGCCAGGCATGTGGTAGGTGGTTTCGATTTGTCGTATCAGGAGATTCAGGCCGGTGCGGGTTATTATCAACAAACAGGGGTTGATATTGAACCCGGCGGCGAATATCGATCTAATCATACTGCGAGAATCGACCGAGAGTTTGTTTTATTCCGCGGCCGTTCACGGCCGCAGTGAAATCATCGGTGACAGCGAAGTACGCGATTACAATTACGTCGATGCGCCGATTCTCAATCAATATGAAATTGTACTTGTCGATAGTCAGAGTTATGCAGTGCCTGGTAAAACCGGTGCTTTGTGAAGTGGTGTATTTTGAACAAAGTATTAATGGTACTCAGCAGCGATTAATTGGTGA
>JAAEOZ010000506.1 GCA_024222685.1 Gammaproteobacteria bacterium
GATCGAGCTGTGTAAGTCCTTCATCCGCGCCATGGCTCACACCATCGATTTCATAATGTGTGTTTTCATCCGTATGCACGGTAATATTGCCATAGCTACGATGACGAATCCGGAAAGGCCGAATATCGACTACGAAGCTACTGGCGCCGACATCGACTGAAGCCAGTAAGCCACGTAGTCGACGAGTTTTTTCGTCGTCTATAGAAGTATTCGCCACCAGTACCGGGTTCACAGTAATCGTTGCACTACTCCCTGTGGGGTCGATTTCTACTTCGTTTGAGGCTTCCAGGTCAAAATCAATATTCAGGCTCGCCGGTTGGCCGACACGTATGACGAAACCCGTACCGGAATTAATCATCGCCGTAAGTGTAACCGTCTGTAATGGATCACCAGAGTCATCTTCTGCATTTGCAGGAATTGATACCCCATCCGAATTTTCGACGCTGAGCTGTGCTTCGCTATAATCCAGAGTGATTTCGGCTTTGTCATAGTGACCAACAGGCACCGTGGCTGTTGTTAGAAATTCAGTCACATCAATGTACTGAGCAAAATCGAGCCTGGTGGTATTCGGTAGCGTTTCTATCACAGCACCGTTACGGTGGTATAGTTTGAGTGCCTCAACAGCTACCGTATATTCAGTAAAGTCGCCTTCAGCATCAGTGAGTGAAATAGATAATTTACTTTGCTGGTCAGTATCGCCACCACTACTACCACCGCAACCGCTTAGCAGAACGGCAAAAATCACAGGCACGGGTAGCAGCCACCGCAGCCAGTAATAGCATTGTTGTAATTTCATAAGTCGTTTCCTATTTTTATTGATTGGTATCAGCTAAAACGTTCGAGTTATGTTTTGGTTGACAGAAAATTGAAAAAAAAGAATGTGATAATGAAAACTTTGCCGAGACCAGTCGAGCTGGGCTTGATACTGGCCTTATCGAATCGTTCAGCTTTTTGCTAATCCCCTACAGTTTTCAATCTGGCTTATCTCGATTCAACTTGATCTATTCCGATTATTAATAAATACCCCTTATAAAACCTGTGTTTTTCATACCATCAATGCCCTTATAATGCGCGACATGTCAGAATTACTGCTGCTATTTATCGGGACCGTTTTCGTCAATAATATTGTGTTGGTGAAGTTTCTCGGCCTGTGCCCGTTTATGGGGGTATCACGGAAAATCGAAACTGCAATAGGTATGTCCGCAGCAACAACATTCGTGCTTACACTGTCGGCAATTTTAAGCTACATGATTAACAGCTGGATACTGGCACCGCTCGGTCTCGAATTTTTACGCACTATTGCATTTATTATCGCTATCGCTACGGTAGTCAATTTTACTGAAATGGTGGTACACAAAACCAGTCCGTTGCTGCATAACCTACTCGGTATATTTCTGCCGCTGATTACCACCAATTGCGCAGTGCTCGGCGTCGCCCTGATTAACGTTCAGGAGCAGTATAATTTCATTGAATCACTGGTTTATGGATTCGGCGCTGCAATCGGATTTTCGCTCGTGTTAATACTGTTTGCTGCACTTCGTGAGCGGGTTAATGTTGCCGACGTACCAAAACCTTTCCAGGGTACGGCTATTGGTCTGGTTACTGCTGGATTAATGTCGCTGGCTTTTATGGGTCTAAGCGGGCTGGTGAAAGTTTAGGATTCGCCCATAATGTTGTTAGCAATTCTTACCATTAGTGTAATGGCCGGCCTGTTTGGACTCATACTCGGTTATGCCGCAGTCCGATTCAAGGTCGAAGGCAACCCGGTTGTCGATCAAATTGATGCCCTGTTGCCACAAACCCAGTGCGGTCAGTGTACTTACCCCGGTTGTCGCCCTTATGCCGAAGCCATCGCCCGGGGCGAAGCACCGATTAACCAGTGCCCACCCGGTGGTCAGGCGACAATTGTTGCGCTCGCCGATTTACTCGATGTCGAGGTTCTGGAACTCAACGCCGAACACGGTGTGCATAATGATATTCCATTGGTTGCAGTCATCGACGAACAGGTTTGCATCGGCTGCACGCTCTGTATACAGGCCTGTCCGGTAGACGCCATCCTTGGCTCGGCAAAGCATATGCACACGATGATCGCCGACGAATGTACCGGCTGCGAACTCTGCCTGCCGCCCTGCCCGGTCGATTGTATCGACATGGTGCCGATTAAACAGACTATCGACGACTGGAAATGGACTGCACCTGATTTAAGCCGGAAACTCGCCGATGAAGTTTAAGCTGCACGAATTTCATGGGGGTATGCATCTGATCGACCACAAAGCCCAGTCCCTGGTCGGTGGTTTGCAGCAGGCAGGACTGCCCGGGCATTTAATCCTGCCATTGAAGCAGCATATCGGCGATGCCAACAAGGCGCTGGTTAAACCCGGTGATCGGGTACTGCGCGGGCAGCTCATCGCCGACAGTTCATCACCGATCAGCTCGCCGATTCATGCACCAACTTCTGGCAGGATCGAAGCTATCGATCGATTCCCAGTGCCCCACCCTTCGGGTCAGTCTGACTACTGCATTGTTATTGAAGTCGATTATAAAGATGAAGCCGTCACTGCACCTTATCAGTCAATTGAGGAACTACAACCATCGCAGCTGATTAACAGAATTCGTGATGCAGGCGTTGTCGGCCTCGGTGGCGCGGTGTTCCCAAGCGCAGCAAAATTGTGTCGCGGCCAGGCTAACGGCATCGATACGTTGATCATTAACGGAGCAGAGTGTGAGCCTTATATCACCTGCGACGATATCCTCATGCAAAACCGTGCCGATGAGGTGGTTCGAGGCATTTTTTACCTTCAACAACTATTTAATCCGCAACAGACATTGATCGGAATCGAGGACAATAAACCGAAAGCCATCAAGGCAATCAATGAGGCTTTAAGCGTTAATCCATTGAAAAATACACAGGTCATTGGCATTCAGACGATTTATCCTTCGGGTGGAGAGAAACAACTAATCAAAATTCTCACCGCAAAGGAAGTTCCCAGAGGCAAACTGGCATTTGATATAGGCCTGTTCTGTCAAAACATAGCTACCTGTGCAGCAATTGCCCATGCACTGGATCGAAATCAACCATTGATTTCCCGCATTGTCACACTGTCTGGAGATGGAATCCGACAACCCGGCAACTGGGAAGTCAGGTTGGGCACACCGATTCGCTATCTGGTGGAACTGGCGGGTGGATATGCAGGCAACGACGGCTCCACGCAGCACCTGGTGATGGGCGGGCCGATGATGGGCTTCTCTCTTGCCGACGATAACATACCGATTGTTAAATCCAGTAATAATATACTGGTCATGCAGCAACAGACGATACCGCAATCTCCCGGCTATCACGACGAATGTATCCGTTGTGGACAATGCGCCGAGGTCTGTCCGGTGCAACTATTACCTCAGCAACTCTACTGGCAGACACGTGCAAAAAACTATGTGCGCAGTGAAGAGTATCATTTGTTCGACTGTATCGAATGCGGCTGTTGTTCGGCTGTCTGTCCCAGTCAAATCCCTTTGGTACAATATTATCGTGCAGCAAAAAGCGAGATAAGAGCTGCCCGACAGCTGCAGTTCAAATCTGATCGAGCACGTATTCGTTTCGAGTTTCGCGAAAAACGCCTGTTGTTGAAAAAACAGCAGGACGAGGAACGCAAACGCCTCAAACGCGAAGCTCTGAAAAAGAAAAATCCAGCTATAGCAGGCAAGGATACAATCGACCCGGTACAGGCCGCACTCGAACGCGTAAAAGCAAAGAAACTGGCCCAAGCCGTAGAACCTAAAAACACCAGTAATTTAACACCCGGTCAGTTAAAACAAATCGAAGAGGCTGATCGCCGAAGACGGGCTGCGCGCGGACAACACCAATGACTTCAGTGCTGGTCTCATCACCCTATGTCAGTTCGAGCAAATCGCTACGACAATTGATGATTCAGGTATTGATCGGCCTGGTTCCAGGAACCCTGGCCTATATCTGGTTTTTTGGATCAGGCGTTATGCTAAATATCCTCATCGCCATTGTTTTTGCGTTAATTTTTGAAGCGCTGGTATTAAGATTACGTCGAAAACCGATACAGCCACATTTAACAGACTTCAGTGCTGTTGTTTCCGCCTGGCTATTCGCATTGTGCCTACCGATGCACTCACCCTGGTGGCTGGTAGTCATCGGCATCGGTTTCACGATGATCGCCGGTAAGCATGTCTATGGTGGATTGGGTTTCAATCCGTTTAATCCCGCTATGGTGGGCTATGTCGCCTTACTGATTTCTTTCCCGAAAGAAATGACTACCTGGTATTTACCCGCAGCTGTCAGCGGTGAAGCACTCAGCTTCGGCGATACACTCGCCTATACATTTGGATACAGTGATATCCAGCAATGGGATGCGCTGAGCTCAGCCACCCCACTCGATCAGTATAAAACCGGATTAAAACAAAACCTGACCGATGCCGAAATTCGGCTTTCTCCAGTGTTTGGCAATTTCGTCGGTGTTGGCTGGGAGTGGATAGCCGGGGGATGGTTAAGCGGTGGAATCTGGTTATTATATAAGCGAACCACTAGCTGGCATATTCCAGCTGCCGTTTTGACAGGTCTGATTGCAACGGCAGCTGTTTTTTATTTAATCTCTCCAGATTCAGTTGCCTCACCTGTTTTCCACCTGTTCGCCGGGAGCATTATCATCGGTGCATTTTTTATTGCTACCGATCCAGTAACCGCGGCAACGACTAACACCGGGCGAATCTACTACGGACTCATGATAGGTATACTGGTGTATATAATTCGTAACTGGGGTGGTTATCCCGACGGTGTCGCGTTTGCCGTGTTACTGGCAAATATGTGTGTTCCATTTATCGACTATTACACTCAGCCGCGGGTTTACGGTGAGAATGAGTAGTCGTCAAATATTACTATCAGGTTTATTCCTCTGGATATTTGCGATAGTAGGAACAGGTATTGTTGCGGTCACAGAAGAAACTACGCGCGAAAGGATTGTCGAAAATGAAAGGCGCATATTATTACGTAACCTGAACGCACTATTGCCTGTAGAAGAACTCGACAATGATATAGTCAACGATATTAAAAATCTCCCCGCATCAAAACTACTCGGCACAGAGCTGGATAGCATCGTTTATCGTGCAAGACTTAACGATGAACCCGTAGCAGCCATATTCAACAGCATCGCGCCGAATGGCTATAATGGTAAAATCCACCTGTTGATTGGTGTTTATCGTGATGGTAGCTTAGCCGGTGTTCGTGCAATCAGGCATCGGGAAACACCGGGGCTTGGCGACGTCATCGAGCTCCGTAAGAGTGATTGGGTGCTGGGGTTTAACGGCAGATCGTTGACTAATCCGCAGCCAGATGACTGGGCAGTAAAAAAAGACGGTGGCATTTTCGAGCAGTTCACCGGGGCGACTATCACGCCGAGAGCAATTGTTCAGACAGTTAAAAACACTTTGATTTATTATAAACAGCATGCCAATACAGTATTCAATTAGGCGTCACGCAGACCGATGACCAGTAATACCGAAATTACTCAAAACGGCCTGTGGACCAATAATGTTGCACTGGTGCAGCTACTCGGTCTGTGCCCCCTGCTTGCAGTCACAAACACACTGGTGAATGGTATCGGACTGGGGATAGCCACCATGGTGACACTGATACTGTCTAACACACTGGTGTCATTGATTCGCGATTTTGTTCGCAGTGAAGTGCGCTTGCCCGTTTTCGTACTCATCATCGCCAGCCTTGTCACCATTATCCAGCTGGTCATGCAGGCATTCTTTTACGACCTTTACCTGGTGTTAGGTATTTTTATACCGCTGATTGTCACTAATTGCGCCATCATCGGTCGCGCCGAAGGATTTGCATCGAAAAACCCGGTCGGCGCTTCAGCACTGGACGGATTCATGATGGGAATGGGTTTTATGCTAGTGCTCGGCTTACTTGGTGGCATGCGCGAAATCATCGGTTTCGGGACTCTGTTTGCGAATGCAGAACTAATGTTCGGAGAAGCAGCCAGATCCATGACTATTGTTATCAATGCAGATTACGGCGGGTTTCTACTGGCGATATTACCGCCAGGCGCCTTTTTCGGCCTGGCTATTTTAATTGTTGTCAAAAATGTGATCGATGATCGAAAAACACAGTCATCACCCGCTCATGTAAACCCGATTGCAGACGGTGCATGAACAAAGACAAACGTTACCAGATTTTCACACGTTTTCGGGCTAACAATCTAAAGCCTGACACTGAACTCGAATATCGATCTACCTTTGAATTGCTCATCTCTGTTTTGCTATCCGCCCAGGCCACCGATGTCAGCGTCAACAAAGCCACAAAGAAACTCTATGCGGTCGCAAACACACCGCAGAAAATGTATGCGCTTGGCGAAGAAGGTCTTAAAAAATACATTAAGACAATCGGTCTGTTTAATTCCAAGGCTAAAAACGCAATCGAAACCTGCCGAATTCTCATGGAAGATCATGACTCCCAGGTTCCAGGTGATAGAACTGCTCTCGAAGCCTTGCCAGGCGTCGGTCGCAAGACTGCCAATGTGATTTTAAATACAGCTTTCGGACATCCAACTATTGCGGTTGATACACATATATTCAGGGTCTCCAATCGTACCGGCATCGCACCCGGTAAAGATGTACTACAGGTAGAGAGAAAGTTACTTAAATTTACCGATGATGAATTCAAGCTTGACGCACATCACTGGCTGATTCTACATGGCCGGTATACCTGTATTGCTCGCAAGCCACGTTGCAACAGCTGTATTATTGAAGACTTATGTGAATATAAACACAAAGCAGTGGACTGAATTATTACCATGTTTCAATCACGCGACGAAATTCGGCAGATATATATTAATATCTGGCAAAAAGTGCAGAAGCAGAGTCTGCTGGAACCGATGGAAGCGACTATCGCTGATATTATTCAGCTTCACCCTGAGTATCATAAGTTGCTCGAAAACGAAGAGGGTGCCCGCAGCAGGGACTTTCTCCCGGAACAGGGTGAGACAAACCCCTTTTTACATATGGGTATGCATATAACACTCAGAGAACAGGCCAGTACTGATCGTCCATTCGGATTCAGAAGCATTTATCAAAAACTCAGGAATAAACTGGGAGAGCACGATGCCGAGCACGCCATGATGGAATGTCTGGCCGAGGCGCTGTGGCAATCTCAGAAAGACAACCTGCCATTCGATGATACGGCTTACCTGTCGAAATTGAGAAATCTCAGATAAGGGATGGCACTATAATGTCAGACACAGCAGTCGAAATAAAATTTCTGTTATACGTCTGTCGTCTTGATCCAGATCTGCAAATAGATCAAAAATTAGAGAACCTGCCTGATAGCTTTGACTGGGAATTACTGGTCAAAATTTCATTTGATCACGGCGTAACCGCATTGTTGTGTCATAGCCTGCTATTGGCTACACCGGGTTTCGTACCTGATGAAATACATAATGCTGCCGCTGAGTTTCTCAGGCTGCAGGCCGAAACAAATAAAAAACAGGCTGATCAGCTGACCGGGATATTAAATGAGTTAATAGAAGCAGATATTCAGGCAATACCCTTCAAAGGTATGACGCTAGCCATAAACGCCTACGGCAATCTGAATTTACGATCATCACGAGATCTGGATTTTTTAATTCAACATAAAGATATATCCACCTGCATCGAGAAACTCAGTGTTCTCGGTTACAGGCATGAGCGGAATATGACACCGCGACAATGGCAGGAGTTCGTTAAATACACCTGCGAAGAAATTCTATTCGGGCCGGGTGTACCAGTCGAGCCGCACTGGGCATTTACGCCGCATACGCTGGCCATCAATATTGACTATCCAGCTATATGGCAACGTAGCAGCAAGGTTTACTTCAACGGACAATCTGTTCTTAGCCTCTCTGCTGAAGATGAACTTATTGTTCTATGCCTGCACGGATGCAAGGAAGAATGGGCCAAATTAAAGTGGATTGTGGACGTAGCAGAGTTCATACGCTCCCATCCCGCCCTTGTCTGGCAGGATCTAATAACCTATGCTACTTCACAACATATATCTCGTATCGTCAAAGTTAGCATATTGCTAACAGGCAATATGGTCGACATTCAAATACCTGAAAATGTCAGCAGATGGATTAACAATGATCGTGGGGCAATCTCGTTAGCAAGACAATTTGCCGATGAGTTTTTCACTCGAGATAAGTCAGGTGTAAATATCTGGAAACCTGCAATATTTCACTGGTCGATGCGCGAACGATTAACTGACAGGCTACTATATCTTTTGTTGACACTAACGCAGCCCAGGGATCAGCATTTTGCTGACATTAATATACCCGATCGGCTTTTTTTGCTTTACTGGCCTTATCGACTGCTCCATGATTACCTGCTTTTGCCGATATGGAAGATAGTAAAAAGAATTCGCACTTAGAAAATCAAAAATGAAACCAGTAGAGCAGGCCACTATTTTTTTCCTAGAGGAAGAAGGCGTTCTTTTTCACGAAACCGCACAGGCTTTGTATCGCCTGAATACTAGCGCAGCATTTATCTGGTGTTTACTTGAAGAGGGTTGTGATAAAGAAGGAATTCTTCAACGACTGATTTCGACCTATAAACTCTCCAGCAGAATCGCCAACGAGTACTTCGAAGAAAGTGAAAAAACTTTCAGAACGCTGGGCGTTATCCAGGGTTATGAGAAGCCACCAGTTAATCCAGAATGCGATATTGAAGATGAGGAAGTTGCTGAATACGACGACAATCAGTTCCTGCTCGAAAGCAGATATAGACTGCTAAGTTCCAGAATACGTATGCGTTATTCGGATATTGAACAAAAAAATCTTATTGATCCGGTACTTAATCACCTGTCGGATAATGAGTCGC
>JAAEOZ010000507.1 GCA_024222685.1 Gammaproteobacteria bacterium
CGGCGCAATTTTATTTATCGATGAAATCCATACTATTATCGGTGCAGGATCAGCTTCCGGAGGTGTCATGGATGCATCTAATTTAATTAAACCAGTGCTTGCTAATGGTGATATGAAGTGTATTGGGTCGACTACTTATACCGAATTTCGGGGCGTGTTTGAGAAGGATCGTGCACTTGCCAGGCGTTTTCAGAAAATTGACGTTCCTGAGCCTACTGTCGAGGAATCATACCAAATTCTTAAGGGTTTGAAGTCTCGATTTGAGGAGCATCATAACGTCAAATATACCTTACAGGCTTTACGCAAAGCGACAGAATTGTCGTCACGTTACATTAATGATCGACATCTACCTGACAAAGCTATCGATGTAATTGATGAAGCTGGTGCGAAACGTCGCCTGGTTCCGGTAGCTCAGCGTAAAAAAACTATAGGTATTCACGATATCGAAGCTATTGTCGCCAAAATTGCCAGGATACCTGCGAATACTGTTAGTACCGATGATCTCGAAATGCTGAAGTATCTTGGCAAGAATTTATCTCGGGTTGTTTTTGGTCAGGATGAAGCGATTAAAGCGCTGGACGCCGCAATCAAAATGTCTCGATCCGGACTGGGCCGAGAGATGAAACCGATAGCTTCATTTCTTTTTGCCGGGCCAACTGGTGTCGGTAAGACTGAAGTTTGCAGACAGATTGCAAAGATCATGGGAATCGAGTTAATTCGGTTTGATATGTCAGAATATATGGAGCGACATACGGTTTCGCGTTTAATCGGAGCTCCACCGGGGTATGTCGGATTTGATCAGGGTGGTTTACTTACTGAAGATATGAACAAGCATCCGCACTCGGTTGTGTTGCTTGATGAAATTGAAAAGGCACATCCCGATGTATTTAATCTACTGCTACAGGTGATGGATAATGGCACCCTGACCGATACCAATGGAAGAAAGGCTGACTTTCGAAATGCTATTCTGGTGATGACAACTAATGCCGGCGCAGAGTTAATGAGCCGAGCTTCTATGGGGTTTACTCTACAGGATCATACACTCGATTCGGGTGAAGCCATCAAAAAGACCTTCACACCCGAATTTAGAAACAGACTTGACGCAGTGATTCAGTTTAAAGCTCTGGATAACAATGTCATTCTGAATGTGGTCGATAAGTTTCTTATCGAACTTGAATCTCAGCTCGAAGCCAAAAAGGTAAGTATGACAGTGACTGATCGGGCACGTCGATTACTTGCTGAAAAAGGATATGATATCAGAATGGGGGCGAGGCCGATGGCCAGGGTAATTCAGGACGAAATAAAGCAGGTGCTCGCAGATGAATTGCTTTTTGGTGGTTTGACCCAGGGTGGGCATGTCAAAATTGACGTGAGCAGGAAGAAGCTGGTCTGCAGAGTGAAATCAAAAAAACCGGCTAAAGAGACAGTTTAACAACTGACCGTAAGTCGGAATTATCTTTCGCGAAAAGTAATCCGCCCTTTACTCAAATCGTATGGAGTTAATTCGACGGTAACCGTGTCCCCCGTCAGAATTCGGATATAGTGTTTACGCATCTTACCGGATATGTGTGCTGTAACAACATGTCCGTTTTCGAGTTCAACCCGAAACATAGTATTAGGCAGGGTGTCTTTCACCGTGCCGCGCATTTCAATATGGTCGCCTTTTGGCATCCTGTTATCCGATTATCTAAAGTGGCGTCATTATGCATTTTTTTGCTATGAAGGCAACTCGCATATAGTGGCTTTAAATATGGATGTGATAATATGCTGGTCTTTTTTATTCTAGTAAATTCAATGACAAATATAGCGTTCGTATTCCCAGGACAGGGTTCTCAGGCAGTAGGCATGATGAACGACTGGGGAGATTATCAGCCTGTCGTAAGTTCTGTTTTCGAAGAAGCTTCTACATTGCTTGGTTACGATCTTTGGGAAATAGTCTCTCAGGGGCCTGATAGCAGATTAAATCAGACAGAAATTACCCAACCCGCAATGCTTTGTGCTGGTGTAGCAGCATGGAGAATTATTCAACAAACAGGTCAATTTCCGCAACCAGACTTAATGGCAGGTCACAGTTTGGGTGAATATTCCGCCCTGGTATGCTCTGGTGCTATTAAACTTGACAGTGCCGTCAGCCTGGTTGCTGCCCGTGGGCAACTGATGCAAGCTGCGGTTGCTGTTGGTGAGGGGTCGATGGCAGCAATTATCGGGCTTGACGATGAACGGGTGATACAGGCTTGCCATGATGTTGAGTCAGGAGTTGTTGAAGCTGTTAACTTCAATGCACCGGGGCAGGTAGTCATTGCTGGAAATAAATCTGCCGTTGATCAAGCTATGGAGAATACCAAGGCAGCGGGGGCAAAACGTGCACTACCGCTACCAGTAAGTGTCCCTTCGCATTGTTCTTTGATGACGGAAGCAGCTGATAAACTGGCCGAAAAACTAGATCAGATAGAGATTAATAAACCGCAGGTACCGGTTATTCATAATCAGAATGCTAATGTAGCTAGTAATGAAAATGATATCCGCGATTTACTTAAAAAACAGTTGTACCAGCCTGTTAGGTGGGTTGCCAGCGTTGAGCTAATGCATCGGTCAGGCATTGATGTTTTGATTGAATGTGGACCGGGGAAGGTATTAAGCGGGTTAACACGGCGAATCGAAAAATCGATGACAGGTCATGGCATTTTTAATCTTGAATCACTAAATAAAACAGTAGAATCGATTTCCACATAAATTTAAATGGGGCTGTATAGATTATGTTAACAGATAAAATCGCTTTGGTTACGGGAGCAAGTAGAGGAATAGGTAAGGCAATAGCAATTTCATTAGGAGAGCAGGGTGCAACAGTCATTGGGACGGCAACCAGTGAAGCTGGAGCAGAAGCTATTTCAAATTTATTAAAAACGGCAGACATTAAAGGTCAAGGGCTAATTCTTGATGTATCAGATTCCGCATCGGTTAGCGAGTGCCTGAAGAATGTTACGGATGACTTTGGGACTTTGGATATTCTTGTTAATAATGCTGGAATTACACGTGACAATTTATTAATGATAATGAAAGAGGAACAATGGGACGATATCATTAATACCAATCTCACCTCTATTTTCCGTATGAGCAAGGCAGTTATCCGACCTATGATGAAGAAACGTAGTGGCCGAATCATCAATATTTCATCGGTTGTTGGGGCAACCGGAAATCCCGGACAAACCAATTATGCCGCTTCCAAAGCAGGGCTGGTTGGTTTTAGTAAATCGTTGGCACGTGAAATTGGATCTCGAGGTATCACTGTCAATACCGTCGCACCAGGATTTATTGATACGGACATGACACGAGAATTACCCGAAGAACAGCGACAGGCTCTCGCTTCTCAAATACCTTTAGCCAGGCTTGGCAGTGCTGAAGAAGTTGCCGCAGCAGTGGTATTTCTGGCGTCTCCGTTAGCTGGTTATGTAACAGGTGAAACGATTCATGTTAACGGTGGAATGTATATGCAATAAAATAACAATCTGAATATACTGGCGAATTTGTATCGAAACAGACCCGAGGAAAATCAGAGCTTTGTGCTAATTTGAGATTTTTCGAACATAACCGACTGTTTTATAATAGAAAAAAAATATTGAGACAATTCTGGCAACTCTTAAAGGTTTTCAATACAATATCGCCACTTAACAAGCTACCGAATTAATAACCAGGAGAAACTCTCAATGAGCTCTGTTGAAGAACGTGTAAAAAAGATTGTTGCAGAACAATTAGGCGTCAAAGAAGAAGAAGTAACCAATAACGCATCTTTTGTTGATGACCTTGGCGCTGATTCTCTCGATACAGTTGAATTGGTAATGGCATTGGAAGAAGAGTTTGAAACTGAAATTCCAGATGAAGAAGCCGAGAAAATTACCAGCGTACAATTAGCAATTGATTACGTAAACGCTAACGTATAAATAAACACCCTTTATCAATGCCGCTTATCATTTCTTGAATGCTAGGCGGCATTTTTATTTTCGGCTCGAGGAATAATAGAGGATACCGCCTTGTCAAAACGTCGCGTTGTAATTACAGGCCTGGGATTGTTGACGCCTGTTGGTAATACAGTTGAGGAGTCCTGGAAAAATATTGTTGCTGGCAAGA
Organism: Gammaproteobacteria bacterium; assembly: GCA_024222685.1. Taxonomy (GTDB): domain Bacteria; phylum Pseudomonadota; class Gammaproteobacteria. The sequence continues at coordinate 4,126 of JAAEOZ010000507.1, forward strand.
GCGGCATTGGTCTTATCTCAGCATTTGATGCAACTGGATTTTCTTCCAGGATCAGCGGCTCAGTAAAAGATTTCGACGCATCATTATACCTTTCAAATAAAGACCTGAAGAAAATGGATATTTTTATTCATTATGGCATTGCGGCAGGAATTCAGGCACTGGACGATTCGGGCCTTGAGGTAAATGAGGAGAATGCTGATAGAATAGGTGTTGCTATTGGATCCGGCATCGGAGGATTACCCTCCATAGAGAAAAACCGTGATGCATTTGTTGCGGGTGGATCCAGGAAAATATCCCCCTTCTTCGTTCCCAGTTCGATCATAAATATGGTTTCCGGTAATCTTTCTATTATGCGTGGATTAAAGGGACCTAATATTGCCATTGTTAGTGCCTGTACTACTGGCGCCCATAATATTGGTGATGCAGCCAGGATGATTTCATATGGCGATGCCGATGCCATGGTTGCTGGCGGCGCGGAGATGGCGACTTCGGCGTTAGGTGTTGGAGGATTTGCCGCAGCCAGAGCACTTTCTACCCGCAATGATGACCCTGAAGCAGCGAGCCGTCCCTGGGACAAGGACCGAGATGGCTTCGTTCTCGGTGATGGAGCCGGGGTGGTTGTGTTAGAAGAGTATGAAATGGCGAAGAAGCGTGGTGCCAGTATTTACTGTGAACTTGTCGGTTATGGCATGAGTGGCGATGCATATCATATGACTTCGCCTTCAATGGGTGGAGAAGGCGCTGCGCGTTGTATGCAAAACGCTATGAACGATGCAGGACTCAATGCCGGGGATGTTGATTATATTAATGCACATGGTACGTCAACTCCTGCTGGAGATGTTGCAGAAACGATGGCGGTTAAGCTTGCTATGGGTGATCATGCGAAAAAACTCGTTGTTAGTTCAACGAAATCTATGACCGGACATTTGCTCGGTGCTGCAGGGGGAATTGAGGCTGTCTTCTCTATACTAGCACTTCGTGATCAGGTAGCCCCGCCGACGATCAACCTGGATAATCAGGACCCTGAATGTGATCTTGATTATGTTGCCAATACAGCCAGAGATTTGTCCCTGAACGTTGCCATGTCAAATTCCTTCGGGTTTGGTGGTACCAATGGAACCTGTATTTTCAAAAAAATATAGCGCCTGTTCTCAGGCTTGGCATAGCGAGCAGCCGAATTGCTTTTCAGGCTAATTAAAAAGGCTTTACTGCTGGGGATATTGTTTTTTGTACTGGCCTGTCTGGTTTTGTCGTACCAACTCGTTCGTTTCCAGTATGCACCGATTTATTTAAGCCAGCATCCTCAAAATTTTATAATCGAATCAGGTAGTAATATCAAATCGATTGCACAGAAGCTGAGCCTTGAAAAAATAATTGATGATCCATGGCTATTTATTTTAATGGCCAGGATAAAAGGCCTGGAAAACAGTTTAAGGGCCGGAGAGTACCAGTTAGTAGCCGAGCAAACGTCATCGGAATTACTCGATACCTTCACACGTGGGCTTTCTATCCAGTACAATTTAACCATCATAGAGGGCTGGACTTTCAGGCAGTTGCTTTCCGCCATATCGAAAAATTCGACTATCCAGAATACTTTGAAGGAAAAAACAAATGACCAGATAATGGCACTGCTAGATTTACCTGAAAAACATCCGGAGGGACTCTTCTTTCCCGATACCTACAGTTTCCCAAAAGGCACTACAGATGCTTCATTTTTACGCCGTGCTTATCAATTGATGAAAAAGCATCTGGACCGGGAGTGGCAGAATCGAGCTGATGATATACCGGTTAAGACCCCTTACGAAGCGCTTATTCTGGCGTCTATTGTTGAAAAAGAAACAGGTGCCGCCTTCGAACGTCCATTAATTGCAGGTGTATTTACGCAACGGTTGCGCAAAGGTATGCGATTACAGACCGATCCGACGGTTATTTACGGTATGGGTGATGATTTCGATGGAGATATTCGATTTCGTGATTTGAAAAAGGATACTCCTTATAATACCTATACACGCAAGGGTCTGACACCGACTCCGATTGCTTTGCCTGGATTAGATGCAATAAAAGCGGTTTTACATCCTGAAAGTACCAAAGCGCTGTACTTTGTCGCCAAAGGTGACGGGACCCATAAATTTTCAGAGACACTCGAAGAACACAATAAGGCTGTCAGCCGCTATCAATTGAATGGGAAAAAACCCAGAAGAAAATCTACAGCAGGAGATGATAGCTAATGGGTATCGGGTCCAGCTCAATTACCAACGATATGATTGTAATCGATGGAGTGGACGGTGCTGGGAAGGGTGTCCAGAGCAGACTGCTTTTGCAGTCATTCGAGAATGCGGGCTTGCCAACTATTTTAACCCGAGAGCCAGGCGGATCAGCTTCGGCGGAAGATATTCGTGACCTGCTGGTAAAAGGGAAGCCAGAAAAATGGGACAGTATGACTGAGTTGCTGTTGATGTATGCATCACGTAGAGCTCATTTGCGCGATACTATCTGGCCTGCGTTAAAGGCGCAAAAATGGGTTATCAGCGATCGATTTGCTGATTCGAGTCGCGCCTTTCAGGGAATTGCCGGTGAACTGGGTATAGATTTTGTCGATGAAATTCATCGAATGGTGGTCGGTGATTTTAATCCAGGTCTTGTGCTTATTCTCGATATACCAGAGTCGATTGCTTTACAGAGAGCTTTGCAGCGAGGTGACGGCGAAGACAGGTTTGAGAAAAAGGGTAGTGCTTATCAGGCCAGAGTCAGACAGGCTTTTCGTCAGATTGCACTAAGCAACACCAAAACTTACAGTTTAATCGATGCAAATCAGACTATCGAAAAAGTTAATTTGCAGATTTTACAAACGGTTAACCAACACTTTGGATTATTACTTTGCCCGGTAAATGAAGATGGTTGAAGTTTTAGAATCAAACTCGAAAATAGAACCATCATGCCCACCCTGGTATGGTGAATTCGTCATGAAAATGAAAGATCTGCAACAGCAGAAAAGGCTACCGCATGCAGTATTACTGTCACTACCCATTGAGACTGATGAGGTGGCTTTTATCTGGTATTTATCGATGTCTTTGCTATGCCGGAACAGTACTGAGGGGAGGCCCTGTCGACAGTGTGTCAGTTGTGTTCAGATGCAGGCAAACACTTATGCTGATTTTAATATGGTGGGTCTTGAGTACGATGAGTCAAAGAAAAAATATTATAAAAACATTAAGATAGAACAAACACGTGAGCTAATACATGATGTTTTTATCACACGCAGTTATGATAATTTGAAGATTGCAGCGATTTATCCGGCAGACCGAATGAGTATTGCTGGGGCTAACAGCTTACTCAAAACTCTCGAAGAGCCGGCAGAAAATGCGCTGATAATTATTGCGACGCATAATCTGGGTAAAATTCCGGTAACAATACGCAGTCGGTGCCAGCAGTGGACTCTACGGTTACCTTGTTTTGAAGAGGCTTTGGTATGGCTGGAAAAAAAAGGACTGGATAATGAACAGGCCGTACAGTATCTCAAGTTTTCTAACGGTAATCCCGGGCTTGCACTTAAACTTTTCCAGATTAATTATTTAGAGCTGGTAAGTGAATTTAAAAAGAAGTTTTCGCAATATCTTAACAATCAGATTGACGTGGTAATGCTTGGTCAGTTTCTCGCAGCCAGGGAAGTTGAACTGGCGAGAAGGTTGATTTCGATGGTAGTTAAAGCTTACTGTTTTCGATACTGCGGATTGAATGAGTCACCTGCCAATAAAGTCGCTGCCAGATCTGCGCTTGAACTGATGACACAGATTGAAAGCCAGCTGATGATTGAAGAAAATAATCTGGATTTGCAACTTCAATTGATAGACGTGCTAATATCAATGAAACAGACTATCATTCAAAGTCAGCAATCAATACGGAGTCGGGAATAATGGCAGCACCAAGCCAGGGTATTTTATCCCTCAATATTAAAGATAAAAGTGCTCTCTATGCAGCTTATATGCCTTATGTGAAAAATGGCGGGTTGTTTATCCCGACCAATAAAAAGTATTCGCTGGGTGATGAAGTTTTTATGCTACTCAGCCTGATGGAAGATAAAGAGCGATTACCAGTTGCCGGCAAAATTATCTGGGTTACCCCACAAGGTGCTCAAAGTAATAAGGCTGCAGGAATTGGTGTACAGTTCAGTTCACAGGATAACGGCACCACTCGCAATACCATCGAAGGTTACCTGGCGGGAGCATTGCAGGCCGATCGCCCCACTCATACCATGTAGGTAGCTTACCGACTTTCATGTATTTCGATTCACATTGTCATCTGGATCGTATTGATCTGGATGAGTACGATAATAATATAAATAACCTTCTGGATACCATTCAATCGAATCTGGTAACCAGAATGGTATGTGTCGGCGTCAACCTCGAAAGTTTTGACACTATGTACCAGAAAATTGATGCTCACCCTCAAATATTCTGTTCTGTAGGAGTGCATCCCGGTTACGAAGATGTGCAGGAACCGACCATTGAAGCCCTGGTAGCCCTGTCAAAGAAAAATAAGGTAGTTGCTATTGGTGAAACCGGGCTCGATTACGTGAACACGACGAATGATATGCAGTGGCAAAGAGACAGGTTTGCCATCCATATAAACGTTGCAAAGGAAACGGGGCTACCCTTGATCATCCATAGCCGCGAAGCCAGAGAAGATACATTGAAGATTATGCATGATCGTAGAATTGTCGATATTGGCGGGGTCATGCATTGCTTTACAGAAGACTGGGAAATGGCGAAGCAGGCGATTGATATGAGTTTTTATATATCGATTTCGGGGATTGTAACCTTTAATCAGGCGGCAAATGTTCGTGAAATAGCGAAGAAAATTCCTCTGGACCGACTGCTAATCGAAACAGATTCGCCCTGGCTTTCCCCTGCACCTTTTCGTGGTAAACAAAACCACCCGGGTCGCGTTTCACTGGTTGCAGAAAAACTGGCCGAAATACGAAAGGAAGATATCGAAACCATAGCTCATGCCACTTTTGATAATGCTAATCGGCTCTTCAATCTGGAAAACTAAC
>JAAEOZ010000508.1 GCA_024222685.1 Gammaproteobacteria bacterium
CCAGACCCGCGTATAAAGCCCACCCGTACCATTACTCTGCGCAACTGCCTGTTTCAGAAATTGATTAAGAAGTTTTCCGATAAAAGTCTGTTCCACCGGTTCACTCACTGAATTTTCAGAATTGGCACAGCCAACACGGCATAAAACATCAAATCCGGTACCACGAATACCAATAGTAGCTATAGGCGTCGAGACCTGGAATGCAGCTCGATTGAGTTGCCCGATAGCGCCAGAAATCATCCGCAGCCCACCCCGTAAAAACTCGAATACCGAGCTGTTTTCAGATGGTTTATCAGGCTCGTATTTATGCTGTTGTATTTTCAGCTCACTATTTGAAGTGAGCGTCATTCGACTCCTGTCATTGAAACCGACCACCAGATATGAATTTATGCCGGTATGTAAATGATCGAGTTCATATAGCGCCTCTCCAGCTCTTAAGGATCGTGTCCTGCCATCCGCGCCCGACGCCCAGGCAGTACCTTTGACCAGGGCCGCCCGCGCGATTACCGTCCTGTCGTCAACGGATGCCTCATTGTCTGTACCGGAAATTGCCTGGTTTTCGCTTTCGCAATCGCTAGCATCACATATCCTGGCATCAAATTCAGTGCCACGAATACCTATTGTAGCGATACCAGTGTTAACTTTAAAAACACCTTGAAAACGCTTCGAAATACTGCCGGTTAATGCCCTGAATCCGCCTTTAATCAGGCTTAAAAGCGCATTTTCCTCACCGGCATTGGTATTTAGCTGGTCGACTTTGAAAATAGTTTTAGGTCTCAGGGTCATGCGCGTGCCATCTTTGAGCTGCACAACGGCGAAACTGTTGGTACCGGTACTCAGGGTTTCCCCCTGCAGGACAACCTGACCTTTACCCAGCAATCTGGCGGACTGCCCGTCGACCTGTCCGGTTAAAGCGCCACGCGAAAACTCGATTTCACCAACCTCGACTTCTGCAACGACGGTGCGCGAACCTGAAATCAGACATAACAGTGATATAAGCATCACTCCAGTAATTTTTAATCGTTTCATCATTTCCATGGATTTACCTCAGTAACGATAGACCAGGTTAAAATGAATTTTACTATCTCCATCTTCCTGATCGCCACTACCTTCATTAATTTGACCGTAATCGATCCCTAAACTGAGCTGCTGTCGCCAGCTCCAGCGTAATCCCAGCCCTATACTTGATACCGATACCGAATCATCTTCTCCCGGTTGCGCATCTTCTAACTCAAGATTCGCTGCATCAATAAAGCCAATGAGCTGAATATTAGCTGATGTCAACGGAGGTGCGCCTGCTTCGAGACGCATTCTGTAACCGCTATCACCCAGAACAGAGCGCTCCTCGAAACCTCTCAGAGATGACATGCCGCCAGCACCGAACTGCTCCCCTGAAATCAATGGATCAGAGGATTGCTGAGCATCGAGTTGACCGCTAACACGCCACTGATTATCAAAGAAATAACTGTAGTCTGCGCCAAATCGGGTCACAGACCAGTCGGCAGTGGCACCGGTACGGACTAATTCGTAATCCTCATCTTCATTGTCAGACCCGCCCGATAGATTGGCTGCTACCGAAATATAGGCATTAAACAGAGACGATTGCAGGTAGTTAGAAACCTGATACCTGAGCTCAAGCGGTCTACTTTTAACGTCTTCGCCAATAGGCACACCCGCGAACGAGATATCGTTTTCGAAAAGCTTGTCCTGGAAACCAAGCGACCATTCATGATTATAGCTACCGTCGGTCAATATCGGTCGGCTATACAGTGCTGAGAATACTGTGCCCTCACCGCTAACTTCGAAATTATTGGCAACTTCTCCAGAGTCCACTTCTGAGGCGGATACCAAAAATTCCAGTGCGGCACCGTGCTCGTACAATGGAACACGATAGCTGACGCCAAATTGTGATGCCTTCTCTGTATCTGCTGGCGAAGTAGTCAAACTGGCAGTCAGAGTATGATCACGATCAAATAAATTAGCTTGCTGGTAGCTAACGGTCAGCCGCTCGTCTTCAGTTTCTTCAGTACCGGTGTTGTCCAGCGCGAAATATATTGCCTGTGAGTCACGATCACTCACCCGAATGTCGGCATCAATAGTATCTGCTTCCAGTCCCTGCCTGAGAGAAACCTGGGTCGATTTAGCGATATGCCGATTTGCTATTTTAAGCGAGCGCGATAGTTTCTGATTATTTGGTGCCTGCCCGGAAACCAGCTCCGGCAGACTGTTAAGAATATTTTGCTCGGAAAAATGCTCATTGCCCTGAACTCGAATATTACCGAGATCAAATTTGACTATCTGAATTCTAACCACACCACTATCGAGTGTTTGCGGTGGCAATACTGCTCGATGGAAAGAAAACCCGTCATTCTGTAACGCCTGGCTGACTTCATCGACAGCCGAAGACAAACCATCAATGCCAAAATGCTCGCCGAGATAAGGCTCAAGCAGGTCAGTCAAATCACTATCTAGCGGATTGTCTCCTTCGATAATATATTCATCAACGACAAACGTAGGCGCATCGGTTTGCTGTGCACTTACGCTGTTAAAAGCGAGTAAAACAAAAGATATTAAAATAAAACGTAATATAGCCATCAGTTTCTAATCTTGCGCATAAAACACGCTGGTAATTTATTAATATGTGTAACCAGCCAAATACCTTACTACTAGCTAGCCTAAAAATATATATCGGATAGGTGATTCGATGAACCAATTCACTATTTAAGACGATGAGAAAGTGGTATAGGGGAATTATTAAGGGCGGCTATGCAGTCAATCCATTTTATTAATGGTTATTAATAAAAATTATATTTATAGTATAATCGCGCCGATTTGACTCATTACATCGTACCTGGATGCTTCTATGAATGTAGATGACCTGCTCATGCAAAGCCTGCAATTGCTCGGACTGGGTATGGGCTCTGTTTTTGTCATACTAATTATGCTCATAGGAATTATTACGCTGGTATCGCGTATTGTCCCACAGGTCGAACCCGAATCAGTATCAACTACTGATACGCTGCCGATGATGCAGACAGTTCAAAATACTGCGCATATTGCCGCAATACAGGCTGCAATTCATCAGTATCGCCGTACCCGCACTCAATAGTTTTTAGAGTTACGCCCATGACCAAACCACTTTTAATTACTGACCTTGTACTTCGAGATGCATCTCAGTCCCTGCTAGCTACTCGGGTTCGTATCGAAGACATGTTGCCAATCGCCGAAAAACTCGACAAGATCGGCTTCTGGTCACTGGAAACCTGGGGCGGTGCCACATTTGACTCCTGCATCCGTTTTCTCGGAGAAGACCCCTGGGAACGCCTGCGCAAACTCAAGGCAGCCATGCCAAATACACCGATGCAAATGCTTTTACGTGGCCAGAACGCATTAGGCTATCGACATTATGCCGATGACGTTATCGAAGCCTTTGCTGATCGTGCAGCCGAAAACGGCATGGACGTGTTCCGCATCTTTGATGCGATGAACGATATGCGCAACTTTAAGACGGCGATTAAGGCGGTTATCAAAACCGGTAAGCATGCTCAGGGTGCCATGTCATATACATTGAGCCCGGTACATAATAATAATTACTGGGTCGATATGGCCAAACGCCTGGAGGATATGGGTAGCGACTCAATCTGTATAAAGGATATGGCAGGGCTACTGAAACCATACGATGCCGAGGAACTGGTCAGTCGCATAAAGGAAAACTGTGCAGTGCCGCTATCGATGCATTGTCACGCTACGACCGGACTCTCCACTGCGACCTACCTGAAGGCAATAGAAGCAGGAATCGACATGCTGGACACCTCGATTTCTTCGATGAGCCAGACCTATGGTCATTCGGCTACCGAGACTTTTGTTGCCATTCTTCAGGGTCAGCCCAGAGATACCGGTCTCGACTTGAGCCTGCTGGAAGATATAGCACTGTATTTTCGCAAAGTACGTAAGAAATACGCGCGTTTTGAGGGCTCATTACAGGGTATCGACTCACGCATACTCACCGCCCAGGTGCCCGGCGGCATGCTTACCAACCTCGAAAACCAGTTACGCGAACAAAATGCCACCGATAAACTCGACGAGGTATTAAAGGAAATTCCGATCGTTCGTAAAGACCTGGGTTACGTGCCTCTGGTTACGCCGACTTCGCAGATAGTCGGCACCCAATCGGTTATTAATGTACTTAGTGGCGGCCGTTACAAGTCGATAAGCAAGGAAACCGCAGGTGTACTCAAAGGTGAGTATGGGGCAACTACAGCGGAGGTAAACAAAGAACTTCAGCAAAGGGTACTGGATGGAAAAGAAGCGATTAGCTGTCGACCTGCAGATTTAATCGAACCCGAAATGGAACGCCTCACCAGTGAACTGGAAACGCTCGCCAAAGAAGAAAATATATCGCTATGTGAAAATAAAATAGACGATGTTTTAACTTATGCATTATTTCAACAGGTCGGCATAAACTTTCTCAAAAATCGAAACAATGCCGATGCTTTCGAACCGGCACCGGGTAGCGAACCGGAACCGGTTGTCGACCCGGCACCTGCAAAAGCAGCGGATACAGCCGTTTCTGAAATCGAGAATTACCGAGTCAGTGTGAATGGAACCGAATACGATGTGGTCGTCGCTCCCGGCAGTGGCGATATCAACCAGGTCGCACCAGCAACACCCGCACCAGTTCAGGCTCCACCACCAGCAGCCAGTGCCGCTACATCGAGTATCAAGGCACCTCTGGCCGGTAACGTCATCGAAGTGCTGGTCAGCGTCGGTCAACAGGTTAATGATGGCGATCCGGTACTGATTATCGAGGCGATGAAAATGGAAACCGAAATCCGTAGCAATAGCGCCGGCACTGTGCAGGCGATTCTGGTCAACAGGGGCGATGCCATTGCTACCGATCAGGACCTGATCAACCTGGCCTAGCTAATTCGGCGGATTACAATATGGAACAGGGGCTGTTAGAACTGTGGGCATCCACCGGCTTGGCAAATTTCACTGTCGGCCAGGTCGCCATGATTGCGGTAGGCGCGTTACTGATTTTCCTGGCAATCTCGAAGGGTTTTGAACCACTGCTTTTAATACCCATCGGTTTCGGTGGTATCCTGGCTAATATTCCGGTAGCCGATATTGCCGGTCCGCAAGGTTTACTCGGTATTCTTTATCATTCGGGTATCGAAACCGGTGTATTCCCACTGTTGATATTCATGGGTGTCGGTGCAATGACTGATTTCGGTCCTCTGCTGGCACGTCCGAGCCTGATGATTCTTGGCGCTGCCGCACAATTCGGCATATTCTTTACGCTATTCGGTGCCATCGCGATGAACCTGGTACCGGGCATGGAGTTCAGCATGGCCGATGCGGCGGCAATTGCGATTATCGGTGGTGCCGATGGCCCAACAGCAATATATGTCGCGTCAAGGCTGGCTCCTGATTTGCTCGGCGCCATCGCTGTAGCAGCCTATTCATACATGGCCCTGGTTCCGATTATCCAGCCGCCGATCATGAAGCTGTTAACCACCGAAGAAGAACGCAAAACTAAAATGACGCAACTTCGACACGTCAGCAAACTGGAAAAGGTATTGTTCCCGCTGACATTGTTGCTGGTAACCCTGTTGTTGCTGCCATCCGCCGCGCCACTGGTCGGCATGTTATGTTTCGGTAACCTGCTAAAGGAAAGCGGAGTTGTCGACAGGCTCAGTAATACCGCACAGAATGAACTGATAAATATCGTCACTATTTTCCTCGGTCTCGCTGTCGGCTCAAAACTCGCGGCCGATAAATTCCTCACGCTGGAAACCATTGGTATCCTGCTACTCGGCATGGTTGCATTTTCAATCGGAACTGCAGCCGGACTGCTAATGGGGAAAATTATGTATAAAGTCACCGGTGGTGAAGTCAATCCGCTAATCGGTTCTGCAGGCGTCTCTGCCGTACCCATGGCAGCTCGCGTTGCTAACAAGGTCGGGCTACAGGCCAACCCGCAAAACTTTTTGCTGATGCATGCCATGGGGCCGAATGTTGCCGGTGTGATTGGCTCGGCGGTTGCGGCCGGGGTTTTGTTGGCAATCGTCGGATGATACCTAATCATTTACCCCAGGGTATAGCACTATGTCAGAACCATTGATTTTCCAGCCCTTTAAAATTCGCAATACGGTTCTGCCAAACAGAATTGTGGTTTCGCCCCTGTGCATGTACTCCGCTATCGAAGGCGTCGCTCAACCCTGGCATTTCGCCCATTTGAGCACCTTTGCACGAGGCCAGGCCGGACTGGTAATC
>JAAEOZ010000509.1 GCA_024222685.1 Gammaproteobacteria bacterium
CAGCTTTCTCGTAAGGAGACGCTGAAATCCACTTCTCAGGCTTCTCGAAACGGCCAGGAACGGACGCTAACATCCTTAAAACCGTTAATCACCACATTACATATAAGCGATTGATTTTTGCAATTAGTATCGAATTTGTCATTTCTTTAAACTAATTGCAGACTATCGAATCTCAATCAGTCCGCTAGAATGACCGACGACACGACATTACCAGGTATAGATAGAGCAAGTATTACTGATATTTCAGATGTCACCGATAATAGCCTGATTACCGATTTTACTCAGGTTGTAAGTTGCGCTGTTGGCAAAAATCGAATCGAGCATAGGCGACAAAAAATCCGAGAAGAATTGATACGCGAATATATTAATGCCGAGCAACAGGTTTCACCTTCCCTCATATCCCAATTTTTCAATATATTCAGGCGCAACTAATTGCCATCAAGGTAAATGGAGTGTATTTATTTTTAAACAATAACTAGCGTCTGTATTCTCCAATATAGACGCTGAAACATTCCTGCCAGGCAGCTGCAAACGGCCAGGAGCTGCCGCTTAGAATTTGCCTCTTAACTTCTACTTCCGGCACGAAGCAGACCTTGGTGGAATTGATAGAGCAGACTATTATGGACTTTCAGCAGATTAACGGATCACAATCCTGAGGAGACACATCAATGAAAAACCACAACTTAGGACACAGCAATTTAGAAATCTCTGTCATTGGGTTGGGTTGTATGGGGATGTCGGAATTTTATGGTTCAGCCCAGGAGGAAGAGTCGATTGCTACCCTCCATCGAGCCATAGAACTGGGGGTTAATTTATTTGATACGGCTGATATATATGGCCCCTGGACAAATGAGATGTTGGTCGGCAAAGCGATTGCTGATCGACGGGACAAGGTCGTTTTAGCCACTAAGTTTGGCGTTATGCGAAATGAAAAGGGTGAATTCCTGGGCATTAATGGTCAGCCCGACTATGTGCGCTCGGCTTGTGATGCTTCCCTCAAACGAATGGGGCTGGACCATATCGATCTATACTATCAACACCGCGTTGATCCAAATGTCCCAATTGAGGAGACGGTCGGCGCTATGGCTGAACTGGTACAAGCGGGTAAAGTACGCTACCTAGGCCTATCTGAAGCCGAGCCAGATATTATCAGAAGGGCGCAAGTGGTCCATCCGATTAGCGCACTACAAACCGAATATTCATTATGGAGTCGTGAACCGGAGCAGGAGATTTTAGCCACGACTCGTGAGTTAGGGCTCAGTTTTGTTTCTTATAGTCCGCTGGGACGAGGTTTTTTGACCGGCCAAATTAAACGGTTTGAAGATTTGGCTGAGGATGACTGGCGACGAACCAATCCTCGCTTTCAAGGCGAAAATTTTGCCAGGAACCTGGTTCTGGTTGAACGAATTACC
>JAAEOZ010000510.1 GCA_024222685.1 Gammaproteobacteria bacterium
AATATTTATAAAACTTTCAGCGACGGTTAACGCCGTCGCTGTTATCTCATCTATGGAAGATTCTGAAAAGCAAGCCGGCTGGTTTACAACGCTAAATCGCAGGCTAAAGGGAACCGGCGACTCAGAGCCCGAGCAGGCGAAACTGCGCCTCGTAATTGCTTTAATCCTGATGGTTTACTTTTGCCTGCCCTGGGGTGCAGACGAACGCCTCGTCGATATATTCAATTCGACTCCGAATATCATCATCCTGACAGCAACCAGTATTGCGATGCTGATTTTCGCGGCAATCATCAGGAATCCACGGCCTTCCCCGATAAGGCGCATCGCTGGAATATTGCTGGATATGGTTTCACTGTCAATCATCATGTACTGGACAGGTGGAGACCATGTGCCGCTTTTCGTTTTTTACCTCTGGGTTACTCTCGGCAACGGTTTTCGATACGGCACCAAATACCTGTACATTTCATTTGGCGTAAGCCTTTTCGGTTTTGGAGTTGTTACGATCGGCAGCGAGTACTGGCAAGATCACCGTTCTTTTGCAATTAGCCTGTTGCTAATATTGCTGGTACTACCGCTTTATGCCGCATTTCTGTTGAACAAACTGCATGCTGCTATTGCTTCCGCCAAGCAGGCAAACCAGGCAAAAAGTCGATTCCTGGCGAGCATGTCACACGAGTTGAGAACACCGCTCAACGGGGTTATCGGCATGGGTGATCTGCTCAGGGAGACGCGACTCAACAGCGAGCAAAAGGAACTGGTCGGAACACTGCATAGTTCAGCCAACTCGCTGCTCGAGTTAATCGAAAACGTGCTCGATATCGCCAAGATAGAAGCCGGCAAAATAAATATTGAAAACAAACCTCTGGATTTACATGCACTGGTTAACTCGGTAGTTTACATGCTGTCACCGATGGGCGGTGCTAAGGGCCTGATCGTGTCCTGCACCATAGATCCTGATACCCCATTTTCACTGAAAGGCGATCATCAGCACCTGCGCCAGGTTTTGATTAACCTGGTCAACAATGCGATCAAGTTTACCGACGACGGCTCGGTCAATCTCAAGGTGTTCAAAAAGGGTGGCAGCGACAGCCATCCCAGCATCAGGTTTGAAGTATCCGACACCGGTGTGGGTATTCCGAGCGAATCGCTTGCGTCCCTTTTCGAGGACTTTACCCAGGCCGAACAGAGTTCCGGCAGAACCTATGGCGGCACAGGACTGGGAACCACTATTTCAAAAGAACTGGTGGAACTAATGGGTGGAAAAATCGGAGTCGAAAGTGAACTTCACAAGGGTTCGACCTTCTGGTGCGAAATACCTTTCGAGGCAATCCCCCATAGTGGCCGCGAAATTTCCTCCAACCATATACTGCTGCTGACCACCGAGGAGACTGCTTCCGCGATCAGGCCCTGTCTCAAGGGATGGGAGATCGACTTTGACTGGGTCAGATCCTCCGCGAGAGCACTATCTTTATTGTTACAGGCCGCGGAGCAAGGCAACCACTATCACTCGGCTATTGTCGACCAGGATTGTCTCAACGATATAAATGCTGAACAGTTCGCCCAGCTGGTGCGATCTGAAAACCTGCTCGAGAATCTGTCGTTAATCCTTGTAAATTCCTCGGATACGATGATTAACCTGAACAGTATTAATCACTACTACATCTCGACAATTCTCGCACCCGAAGACAAGCGAATCCTGTTCAACGCAATTCATGCGGCGCAAAGCGTCAAGACCGCGGACGAAAACATTATCACGCTAGCCGAGCATTACGGAAAACTGGCGGGGGCAAAAGCCCTTAATGTCCTGGTGGCTGAAGACAATAGCGTTAACCAACAGGTCATACAGGGCATTCTCAGGCACGCGGGACATAGTGCACACGTTACCGATAGCGGCGAACAGGTACTCGATATTATTGAAAAGAATCCTTCAGCCGTCGATATGTTGCTACTGGATATGAACATGCCCAAAATGGACGGTCTCGACGTCATCAAAACCATTCGTTTTCTCGACGCCAGTCATTCATTACCGGTCATCATGCTGACGGCTGACGCAACACCGGAAGCCAAAAACGCCTGCCTGGAAGCAGGCGCCGATGCCTTTTTAACCAAGCCGGTTGATGCCAGGGTACTGCTGGAGAGGATGGCTTCTTTATCGAGAAAAATTCCCGGCAAGGTTAAGGAAGCGCGGGTTAGTCAACCTGTAAGCCGTGTAAATACTGCAAATATTAATGATTCGCAGTGGTATGACGACGCGGTTTTAAGAGATTTAATGACACTGGGCGACCAGGATTTCATCCAGACCCTGATCACCGATTTTCAACGCGATGGCAAACAGGCTATTGCCAGATTAAATGCCGCGATCGACAGTGACTACCTGGAGTATCGAGAGGCATTACACGCGCTGAAGGGGTCGTCGATAGAACTGGGAGCGCTGTTATTGTCGCAGGCCTGCCAAAAGGGGGAAGCGCTTAAGCCTTATGATATCGGCAGTGAAAAAATCAAAAAAACAGCCGCGGAAATCGAAAGTGTTTTCTTCCAGACTTCCGCGGCCCTGAGCAATGTTACCAGGCAGGACACCATCGCCAAACCCTGATGCCCGCCATCTAACCGGATATACAGATTTTCAACTAATGTTTGTTAACGCTGATCCTGCCGCTGGATAAGACGCCCCATCATCTTGAGGTCTTTTTCGGTCAACTTGAACGCTGCATCGGTCCAGATCTTGGCGATATCGATGAGTTCGTCGTAACTGATTTTATTACAGATATCACGAACCTTGCGGATGGCTCCATAACTGTTCGAATAGCGATTCGCAGCCTTGATATACTTGTAAACCTCCATTTCGCCCTCGCCTTTTTCAGCCAGGATATCGATAACGCCCATATCGAACAATTCTTCCGAACCGTATAGCTTGCCGCTGAGTATTATTCTTTCCGCGGCAGAAGTGCCAACCCGCCTTGCCAGTAACGAATAAGCGCCCATACCCGGAAACAGGTTGAACAGGACTTCGGGCAAGCCCATCTTGACACCCTTTTCCGCGATAACGACATTGCTGGCCAGGGCAGACTCGAATCCACCGCCCAGAGCATCACCCTGCACCAGGGCTATGGTGGTCAATTCGCAATCGAGATGGTTGATATTTTCATGCAGAATATCGATGCAGCGAATTGCATAGTTGAACAAGGCATCGCGGTTACCGCTCTCGATGTAGCTTCTGAACAGGTTCAGATCGCCGCCCAGGTTGAATACTCCCTCCACATCGGATCCGAGAACGATATAGTCGTATTTTTCATCCTGGCTGATGCGCATCTCTTCTTTTACAACGCGAATATACTCATGAAACTCGGATAACAGCTGTGTGGTGAAACAGGGACGAGGCTCGGATTTCATCAAGCACCACGAAAGCTTGTACTTCTCATCGTAGTGAGTCTTCAGGTGTCTGGACTGCTTGCCATCGATTTTTGAATAGGCGGACCTGTCAAGTACGGCTACATTGCTCATATTATTTCTCCGGTTATATTTATCTTCGAGCCTGAATGTTGCATTCAGGAATTAGCTAATTTTATGTACCCTGAATGCGCTAAATCGTTTTATTTTCAGGGCTTTACCCCCCTTTTCTAAGCGGCGGGTTATGAGGCCAATTTACCGAAACGAGCAATGATTGCAAGCAAACTGTGACCAAGTTCACAGTTCCTATTGTAGAATTTACTTTAAGTGTATTTTTTAACTTACTGCCAGGTAAGCGTTAAGTAGGTAGAAAATCAATAAAGAAAATATTTCACTTTTACAGTAATAAGCACCTAAACAACCTTAAAAAGAATGCAAAAGTGTTTGATTTTGAACAATAAAAGTGTCGGGAATCCGACGCTTTACTGTCAAGTATTTGACTATTACTTGATCAAATCAGTCTGCCTCGTCAATCCAGGCCATCTGGATCGCTTCCAGGATCTTTTCGTTGGAATGATTGGGATCATCATCGAATTCGTCCAGTGCGCAAACCCAGGCATGCAAATCGGTAAATCGCACATATTGGGGGTCCACCTCGGTATGCGTTTCCGCAAGCTCGATTGCGATATCAAGCGTATCGGTCCATTTCAGGCTCATCGCTCTCTCCTAGTGATTTTCAGACACCATGTTAATGGTGTACTTCGGGATTTCGATGGTGAGGTCTTCATCGCCAACGATGGCCTGGCAGCTCAGCCGTGAATCCATGTCCAACCCCCAGGCCTTGTCGAGGTAATCGTCTTCATCCTCGGTCGATTCCTCCAGTGAATCAAATCCCTCGCGCACGTAGACGTGACAGGTGGTGCAGGCGCAGGATTTTTCGCAGGCGTGCTCGATATCGATATGATTTTTTAACATTGCATCGCACAGACTGATGCCGGGCTCAACATCGAAATGCGCGCCGTCGGGACAGATTTCATCGTGCGGTAAGACCGTAATCTTGGTCATTAAACATCAACCTCGTCAATTTGTTTACCCGCAAGCGCCTTTTTTACGCTTGCATTCATGCGTCGAGCGACATAATTCTCGCTTACATCTTCGACCGCCTTGATTAATTTTTTGAGCTCGTCGGCAGACGCGGTTTCGATTGCCGTTTCCAGTTCATTACGTTTTCCAAGTATTTGCGCCTGTTCCGAGTCGCTAAGCAGATCCGCGCCATCCTGGGCCAGCGCTGCGTCGATGGCTTCGATCACGCGCTGCGCTTCAACTTGCTGCTCGCGCAGCATGCGCATCTCGATGTCTTCGCGCGCATGATCCATAGAGGCACGCAACATCGATTCTACTTCGCTA
>JAAEOZ010000511.1 GCA_024222685.1 Gammaproteobacteria bacterium
CAAAATAGTAAGACCAGATAAATATTCAGCCAAGCTTCATCTAACTGCTTGATTTTAAAGGGATGGTGGGCCCGGGAGGACTTGAACCTCCGACCAATGGATTATGAGTCCACTGCTCTAACCAACTGAGCTACAGGCCCTCTGATGCGTCTTTTTGACGCCATGCTGCGTTGGAGGGACTGGTCACCTGGTCACATAGCATTAAGCTATGCTCCCTGCGATTCCCATTCCATCCGCCTTGCCTGACGCCAAAAATCCTGCATCAGGTTCGGTGTTGTCATTGAGCGAGTAACCAACTGAGCTACAGGCCCTTTGACTTGTCTTTTTTCCACTGTGCTGCGTTGCGCTCATCTTCACTGCGGTCACATAGCATTAAGCTATGCTCCCTTGTTCCTCTTCACGCGCCTAACTCAGCGAAAAAAAACCTGCGTCAAATTAATTCCGCAGGATTATGTTTTAGCGAGTGCGAATTGTAGCGAAAACCTAGTCGGCGTCAATAAAACTTCTGAGTTGTTCTGATCGACTCGGATGACGCAACTTGCGCAGTGCCTTGGCTTCGATCTGTCGAATACGTTCCCGGGTAACGTCGAACTGTTTGCCGACTTCTTCAAGTGTGTGGTCGGTATTCATGTCGATGCCAAATCGCATGCGTAATACTTTAGCTTCTCTCGGCGTCAGGCTGGAGAGGATTTCTCTTGTCGATTCTGACAAACCGGCATTGGTGGCGGTATCCGCAGGTAGTAATACATTGGTATCTTCGATGAAATCGCCCAGGTTTGAATCTTCGTCATCACCAATCGGTGTTGCCATTGAGATCGGCTCTTTGGAAATTTTCAATACTTTACGTACTTTGTCTTCGGGCAGTTCCATGCGTTCGGCGAGTTCTTCTGGCTGTGGCTCACGGCCAAGTTCCTGCAGCATCTGGCGTGAGATACGATTCAGCTTGTTGATGGTTTCAATCATATGTACCGGTATACGGATGGTTCTGGCCTGATCGGCAATTGAGCGCGTGATCGCCTGGCGTATCCACCAGGTGGCATAGGTGGAAAACTTATAACCACGGCGATATTCGAATTTGTCTACCGCTTTCATCAGGCCGATGTTACCTTCCTGAATCAGGTCGAGGAATTGAAGTCCACGGTTGGTATATTTTTTAGCGATGGAGATGACCAGACGCAAGTTGGCTTCGATCATTTCCTTCTTGGCGCGTCGTGCTTTGGCTTCGCCAATCGACATTTTTCGGTTGATTTCCTTGATTTCGTGTATCGACAGGAAAGACAATCTTTCGATATTTTTCAGTCGTTTCTGGTAGCGTAGAATTTCATCGCGTATCTCACCAAGTGCCGCTGAATAGCTTTCGTCAGCTTCTATATGTGGATTAATCCAGTCGAGATTAGTTTCGTTCGACTTGAAGGTATCGATAAAGGCCCTTCGTGGCATATGCGATTGTTTTACGCAGATGTCCAGAATCGTGCGTTCGTTAGTGCGAATGCGATTAATGATGTCCTTGAGGTTGACACTTAATTTATCAATGAACAGTGGCAATAACTTGATTTCCATCAGCTCAGTGACCGCCTTGCTCATATTGCGCTCATAGGCCTTGGTTTCACCTTCATGGATGGCATCCATTGCTTTGTTAAAAAGCTTTTCAATTTTCCTGAAGCGTTTTTCAGCTTCTTCGGGATCAGGCCCGGTATCTTCGACTTCTGCTTCCTCGTCATCATCTTCATTATTCTGCGCAATTGCAGGCATCGGTATAGCGTTGGGATCTTCGTCTGGGTCGACATAACCTACCAGTAGATCGGTCAGCTTGGCTTCATCTTCGGCAATGTCATTGTATCGCTCAAGGATTAATCGCATGGTGTCAGGATAACGTGCCAGTGAACTCATAGCCTGATTGAGGCCACTTTCAATTCGCCGCGCTATTTTAATTTCACCTTCGCGGGTTAGTAGCTCAACTGTACCCATTTCGCGCATATACATGCGAACCGGATCGGTAGTACGTCCGAATTCGCTATCGAGAGATGCCAGTGCGGCAGCAGCTTCTTCAGCTGCATCTTCATCGGGCTCAGTTTCGGTATCGCTGAGGATTTCGTTGCTTTCAGAAGGCGCAGATTCATGGACTTTGATGCCCATGTCGTTAATCATGCGAATAATATCTTCGATCTGTTCGGGTTCAACGATGCCATCGGGCAGGTGGTCGTTAACCTCGGTATAGGTAAGAAACCCCTGTTCTTTACCTTTAGCGATTAACTCTTTTAGACGTGACTGCTGATCTTGATCCATGGTGCCTCGATGATGATAAAAAAGTACAGGGTAATCCACCAGTATATAAGGTTTTTTCTTGGTTTTCCAAGCAATTGCGGTGTTAAAAATGCTTTGTGAACAATTGTTTGTGCTCAATTTTTTCTGTTTCAGTCAGTTGTTCTCCAGATTGCAATTTCTGGATCAGCTGTTTGCGGCGAAGGTCAATATACTTATTTTGTAAGCGTTGTAAACAGTCGCTGAACATCAGGTCGATACTTTCGTCATTTTCCATGGCCGGCTGTACTGCGGCTAGCTGGAATAGATGCAGTCTATGATCACTACTTTCGAATCGGCTGAGCAGATTCTGGGGGGTGATATCGGGCTCCTCCTGTATCACATCGATTAGTTGCAGCAGGAGATCGACTCCCGGTAGACTGGCTTCAGCAAGATGGTTTTGGGCTCCGACACCGAGCCCGAGCTGGGGTTTCTGTAATAACAGGTTGATGGCAAGTTTGACGGCTGTCCAGCGGTTCTCGGGAATAATGGTACGGGATTTTTCGGCATTACGGGTTTCCCCGAGATTCAACAATAGTCGGTTATCCAATGGGATCGACAGCTGTTTCTCAACTTCGATGAGTATCTGATCCTTCAGGCTTTGCAGGGGAATTTGCATGAAGTAGGGGCGTAGTCGATCAAGAAACTGGGACTTGCCTTCTGCACTGAGAACATTGCATTCTGTCAGCAGGGTTTTAAATAAAAATTCGGTTAGAGTGGCTGATTTTTCAATTTCCTGTTCAAAAACCGATGCTCCCTGATCGCGGATAAAACTGTCTGGATCATGACCATCCGGCAGAAACAGAAAACGTGCAAGTCGGCCTTCCTTGAGCGAAGTGAGACATTGTTCGAGCGAACGCCAGGCCGCATTTTTTCCGGCAGCGTCGCCATCGAAACAAAAGATCAGTGTTTTGCAGCTTCGGAATAGTTTTTCGATCTGGGCATTATTAATCGCTGTTCCAAGTGTCGCTACTGCGGTTTTAAAGCCGTGCTCGACCAGTGCGACAACATCCATATAACCCTCGGTTACAAATATGCGGTCGATCTGGGTAACCGCTTTCCTGAGTTCATACAGCCCGTAAATTTCCTCACCTTTGTGGAAAACCGGGGTCTCGGGTGAATTCAGGTATTTGGGATTATCCTCTGCATTGAAAACACGACCGCCAAAAGCGATAGTTCTCCCACGGCGGTCGCGAATCGGAAACATGAGTCTGTTCCGAAACCGATCATAATGCTGGCCACTATCTTTTTCGATCAACATGCCGCCTTCCAGCAGCTGTTTATGGTCACCTTTTATACTTCGCCAGCCGGATGGAGCATAGCCGATAGCGAACTCTTTAGCTGTCTGCCCGCTAATGCCGCGTTGTCTGAGGTATTCGATAGCCATCTCACTTTGTTTGAGTTGCTGCTGATAAAACAGAGAACAGTCCTGCAGCGTATCGTACAAATTATCTAGCCCCTGTGGTTTGCGTGGCCCCTGTCCCTGTTCATAGGGAACTTCAAGGCCGAGTTGCTGTGCTAATGTTTCAACGGCTTCAACGAATTCCATGTGGTCGTAATCCATCAGAAATCCAATTGCATTGCCGGATTGCTGGCAACCGAAGCAATGATAAAACTGCTTGTTAGGACTGACCGAGAAAGACGGTGTCTTTTCCCCGTGAAAAGGGCAACAGGCCCAGTATTCTCTACCCTTCTTTTTCAGGGGTACTCTGGCATCGATAACTTCTACAATATCAACGCGATTGAGCAAATTATCGACAAACGCCCGCGGTACGCGACCAGCCATGTTCAGTTTAAGCTGAGAAGCGTGTGGAGGTGAGACCTGGTGTAGTGTCCTATACTAGGCAGCATTGCGTTGAAGCGTTTCCAGCAGTGAATCGAATTCGGCTGCCTTGGGTTTAACCATCCAGATTTTGCGGGCGAAATGATTGAAGTTCTCGAGTATATACTGACCCCATTCGCTACCGGTTTCTTCAACGTATTCAGCAATTGTTGTGGTTAGATAAACACGATGGCTTTCCATGCTTTGATCGACAATATGATGGATATCGATGAGTTCATTGTTAATACAGTCAATAAAACTACGCTCAAGATCGAGCACATAGGCAATACCGCCAGTCATTCCGGCACCAAAGTTTATTCCGGTATTGCCGAGAATGGTCACAATACCGCCGGTCATATACTCACAGCCGTGATCGCCAATGCCTTCTACGACTGCACTGGCGCCTGAGTTACGAACTGCGAAACGCTCGCCTGCGAGACCGGCTGCAAACAGTTTACCGCCAGTTGCACCATAGAGACAGGTGTTACCGATGATAGTGGTGTCCTGTGACTTGAAGTGGCTGCCCGTTGGCGGAGAGATGATTATTTTGCCTCCGGCCATGCCTTTACAGACATAGTCATTCGCATCACCCTGCAGGTACATGTTTAAACCACCTGCATTCCAGACGCCAAAACTTTGTCCTGCTGTACCGTTAAGGTGCAGCGTAAGCGGATTTTCCTCCATGCCGTGGTTGCCGTGTATACGAGCAATTTCGCCGGATAGTCTGGCACCGATAGAACGATGGGTATTATTTACCGAATAATGGAATTCTCCACCACTGTTATTCTGGATGCCCTGTAGACAATCCTTTACCATTTGTTCGGCCAGTTCCCCACGATCAAACGGAGAGTTACGATCTTCAATGCAGAACTGTGGTAATGACGGGTCGAGTCCACCATCGGACAAAAGTGGTTCCAGATTGAGATTTTTCTGACCAGAGGTACTACCCTCGATTCGTTCGAGCAGGTCGGTTCGACCGATCAGATCCTGCAGTTTACTAACTCCAAGCTGTGCCAGTAGGTCGCGAACTTCCTGGGCAATAAAACGGAAGTAGTTTTTGACCTTGTCGACATTGCCGACGTAGTGCAGGCCGCGCAGCGTTTGGTTTTGCGTAGCGACGCCTGTAGCGCAATTGTTAAGATGGCAGATACGCAGATACTTACAACCCATTGCAATCATCGGGCCGGTTCCAAAGCCGAAGCTTTCTGCACCGAGAATGGCTGCTTTAATGACATCAAGCCCGGTTTTAAGACCGCCATCGGTCTGGATTCGAACCTTGCTACGTAAACTGTTGGCACGCAATACCTGGTGGGTTTCAGTTAATCCCAGCTCCCATGGTGAACCGGCGTATTTCACCGAGGTAAGCGGACTGGCACCGGTACCGCCATCGTATCCGGCGATGGTAATTAAGTCGGCGTAAGCCTTGGCAACACCAGCTGCAATCGTACCGACACCGGCTTCAGCAACCAGTTTCACCGAAACCAGCGCCTGTGGATTGACCTGTTTGAGGTCAAATATCAGTTGTGCGAGGTCTTCTATCGAATAGATATCGTGGTGTGGTGGTGGTGAAATCAGCGTGACGCCAGGTTTTGAATTCCGCAAGCGTGCGATCAGTGTGTTCACTTTGTTACCGGGTAACTGACCCCCTTCACCAGGCTTGGCTCCCTGAGCGATTTTAATCTGCAAAACTTCGGCATTGACCAGATAATGTGGTGTTACGCCAAAACGTCCGGACGCAATCTGTTTAATTTTAGAGATTTTGTCATTGTCATAACGCGCAGGGTCTTCGCCACCTTCGCCCGAATTGGAGCGACCTCCGAGTTGATTCATTGCCTGTGCCAGTGTCTCGTGGGCCTCGGGTGATAATGCACCCAGAGACATGCCCGCTGAGTCGAATCGAATTAGTATATCTTCCAGGGATTCGACCCGGTCGATATCAATGGGATTTTGTGCTTTAAGGCTCAGTAAATCGCGTAGTGCAGTCACGGGTCGACTATTGACCGCACAGGAATACTGTTGCCAGTCCTGGTAGTTACCACTATTCACGGCCTGTTGCAGTAAATGTACAACATCAGGGTTGTAGGCATGGTACTCGCCATCATGCATATACTTGAGTAGTCCCCCCTGTTCGGTTCCCTTACGCGGGTTCCAGGCCAGGTTGTTACATTTCTTCTGATCATTTTCGAGGTCTTCGAAAGTCAATCCATCGATTCGACTGGTTGTGCCACGAAAGCACAGCTCGACTACATCACGATGCAGGCCGACAATTTCGAACAGCTGCGAACCTCGGTAGCTGGATATAGTCGATATCCCCATTTTAGAAATTATCTTGTACAGGCCTTTGTTAATACCGCGACGATAATTGGAACCAGTATCAGGGCACTGCAGATCGGGCAGTTCTCCACTACGGGTCATGCCGACGATGCTGGCATAGGCAAGATAAGGGTATATAGCTGTTGCGCCGTAACCTATTAATACCGCCATATGATGGGAATCGCGGGCAGTTCCTGTTTCGACGATAATATTGGTATCACAACGACCGCCGGTATAGCAAAGTCGTCGATTTACTGCACCGGTGGCAAGTGCTGCATGCACCGGGATTCTATTTTGTGGAATGTTTTTATCACTTAACACCAGCAGTACGATTCCGCGCCTTGAAGCCTTCTCGGCCTGATCCTGAATATCTTCAATAGCCTCTTTGAGGTTGGTTTTTTGAGGATCGTAGCTGAGCGAAATAGTTTCGTGAGCATAGCCTTTATCGTGCCAGGCGAGCAGGTCGACAAATTTTTGCTCGGAGAGGACTGGCGAGCTGACGATGAGACGATCTGCGTGCTCAGCTTTTTCATTGAACAGATTATGTTCGCGGCCGAAACAGGTGCCCAGCGACATCACAATTTTTTCTCGCAGTGGATCTATCGGCGGATTGGTTACCTGTGCGAATTGTTGTCTGAAACTGTCGTATAAAGAACGTCGGTGGTTTGATAATACCGGCAGGGGAGTGTCGTCACCCATCGAACCGGTCGCTTCCTGAGAGTCCTGTGCGAGTACTCTGAGAATCTGGTCGCGTTCTTCGAAGGTGACCTGGAACAGCTTTTCCAGACGAGTTAAGGTATCTTTGTCCATCGCCAGTGCCGAAAAGGGTGAGTTAACCGGGTGTGCGCTCAAACGGATGAGTCGATCGCGCAGCCACATTTCATAAGGATGACGATCCTGTAACTGTTTATCGATATCTTCGGAGAGTAAAAGCTTGCTGGTTTCAGTATCGATAGCAATCATTTCTCCGGGCTTGAGTCGTCCTTTGGCGATGACATCTTCCGGTTTGTAATCCCAGACACCAATCTCCGAACCAAGCGTGATATGACGATCTTTGGTCATTACCCAACGAGCAGGGCGTAAACCATTTCGATCCATTACGCAGCAGGCGTAACGGCCTTCGGTTAAGACTACCCCGGCTGGCCCATCCCAGGGTTCCATGTGCATCGAACTATACTCGTAAAATGCCTGAAGCGCGGGATCCATATTGTCGACGTTCTGCCAGGCGGGTGGTATCAGTAAGCGAACGGCTCGGAATAAATCCATTCCACCGGTGAGCAGAAAGTCGAGCATATTATCCATCGAGCTAGAATCGGAACCGGACATATTTACCAGTGGCTGTATCGATTCGATATCTGGCAGCAGTTCTGATCTGAATTTATAGGCGCGCGCGTTGGCCCAGTTGCGATTACCCTGGATGGTATTAATTTCACCATTGTGGGCAAGATACCGAAAAGGCTGTGCGAGGCGCCACTGCGGCCATGTATTTGTTGAGAAGCGCTGGTGAAACACACAGATAGCACTCTCCATCGACTCATCGTTCAGGTCCTGATAGAACACCGGCAGATTGCTCGGCATGATCAGGCCTTTGTAGGACAACACTTCTGAAGCCATGCTCGAAATATAATAATAATCGTTAAGGCGCGTATTTTCGTGTACTTCGTGTGCTTTACCGATAGCACGCCTGGCCAGGTAGAGCGAACGATTAAACTCTGCGACACTTATCGAATCTGGTGAATTGATATAGGCATGAAGTATGGTAGGAAGGGATTTCAACGCTTCTTCGCCGCAGGCTGATGGGTCAACAGGCACTTCTCGCCAGCCCGCAAATTCCAGCTTCTGTTCGGCAATTTTTTCTTCGATAATGGTTTTCGATATTTCAGTTTCGCCTTCGTGAGGCGATATAAATACTAGTCCGACAGCGTAATTTTCTGCGCAACGAATGCCCAGCTCATCGGCTTTGTGACGAAGAAAAGAGTCCGGTTTTTTCAGTAATAGACCACAGCCATCGCCGGTTTTGCCATCAGCAGCAACGGCGCCCCGGTGTGTCAGGCGGGCGAGGGCATCGATAGACGTCTGAATTAGCCAGTGACTCGGTTTATCGTCAATATTGGCAATCAGACCAAATCCGCAGCTATCCTTTTCGAAGCCCGGCTGGTATAGCCCTTTTAACTGTGTGTTATTACTCATTGTTGCTACCGGAGCTGATATCTGTCAAACAGGCTCAGCTTAAAACTTGAATCGAACAGTGAAAACGTCTAGGGCAGGTATCACATGAAATGCCGAGGTTCCACTGACTGACTTTTGACGACAGTTTGTCGGACAAAAAGCGTAGTATTATAACTTTGCCGAACGAAGGAGTTCAACGTTAGGAAAAATATATATTCATCGACAATATTTCCTGGTGTTTTGCATTATTATGGTGCAATTTACCGGTTGTGTTTCAACATTTGATCAGGGTTAGCTTCAATAATTCTGGGTTATAATTAGATGTAACAATCGCCTCACCGAGAGCTTTAAGTAAGACGAATTTTATTGTGCCGTTAACTGCCTTCTTATCTATCGACATGATGTCCATATAGTCTCCTGTAGACATGTTTCGTGGAGCCATTACCGGTAAGGAACATTTCCCAAGCAACGCAACAGTACGTTTTTTAACTTCCTGTTTTATCCATCCGTGTCTTAACGATAGATCTGCAGCCATTACCATACCAGCCGCTACAGCTTCACCGTGCAGCCAGTTGCCATAACCCATTTTAGTTTCGATGGCATGTCCGAACGTATGACCCAGATTGAGAATGGCACGAATACCCGACTCACGTTCATCTTGCGCAACAATTTCTGCTTTTATACGACAGGAAGTGAGTATTGCTAGCGCGAGGAACTCGTTTTTGCCTTTCATCAGTGCTTCAGCATGTTGCTCTATCCAGTCAAAGAAAGTTGCATCATAGATAAGACCGTATTTGATGACCTCGGCAAGGCCTGCACTTAGCTCTCGGGTGGTCAGGGTGGTCAGGGTACTGGTATCGACGATAACACACTGTGGCTGGTAAAATGCGCCGATCATATTTTTACCGAGTGGATGATTGACACCGGTTTTTCCACCGACCGACGAGTCAACCTGTGACAACAACGTGGTTGGTATCTGAATAAAATGAATGCCGCGCTGATATATGCTGGCAGCAAACCCGGCAATATCTCCTACCACACCTCCACCAAGCGCTATAACGGTCGATTTTCGATCGTGTCGGTGATTGAGCAATGTTTCAACAATAGTTAAAACCGAATCTATGGTTTTGAATTTTTCTCCATCATCCAGTATCACCAGATCATGGCGGATGTTTGCCTGGTCGAGGGCGTTAGTTATTTTATCGAGGTAGAGCGGGGCAACCGTCGTATTTGAAACGATGACAGCAGAGCTGCCATGAATATGGTTGCTGATTAAATCAGTTTGACCAAGCAGGTCCTCTCCAATGTAGATCGGATAACTTCGATCACCCAGCTCGACGGTTAGTGTGTGTGATATCATCATTTTCAGCGGAGATTTTCAGGAAGTCGATTTATAATATCAGATGCAAGCAATCGCGCCTGTCTTCTGTCGGTTTTTACTGAAAGATCTGCTAGATCGAGGTAAATCGGACGGCGTTCGTTGAGTAATATTTGCAGTCGCTCGAAAGGATTGCTGGTCTGTAGTAACGGGCGCTTTTTATCCCGTCGCAGCCGCTGCATTTGCTGCTTTACCGAAGTATCGAGGAAAACAATATATCCTCTCGAACGCAGTAGTTTCTGGTTGTCTTCACGGATAACCGACCCGCCACCTGTGGCGACAACACGGTTTTCTATCTCGAGTAATTCTTTCAGGGCATTGGATTCTCGGTCACGAAAACCCTTTTCACCTTCGATATCAAAAATCCGGGCAATATCGACCCCGGTCTTCTCCTCGATATAGTAATCGCTATCCTGAAATTCTCTATTCAA
>JAAEOZ010000512.1 GCA_024222685.1 Gammaproteobacteria bacterium
CAAAGGCACAATTTTCGTCGTGATTCTTCTGACAATTCTCACGATAATTGCCTACCATGATGTCACCGATAATTTCTTCTCAAGCGATGACTTTGTGTGGCTGAAAAATGCGATCATTACGCTCAAAAATCCGCTGAACATCTTCACCACAGATATTGTCGGATGGTTTCGTCCCTTCGGACATCTTACCTTTGCTATAAACTATCTGATCTTTGGGGTGAAATATCCGGTCGGGTATGTTGTGGTCAGCATCACGTTTCATATTATCACCGCCTTTTTTGTATTTATACTTACGGCAATGCTGCTGAGAAATAAGGGTACGGCCCTGTGGGCTGCGGCGTTTTTTGCGATACAGCATACTCACTGGGAGGCAGTCGCCTGGAGTTCCATCGTCGCGGAAGTTCTTGCAGCGCTATGGTTCATCGTGACGATCATCTGTTTTCTGAAATGGCGCGAGCGATCATATCCTCAACACGTTCAACCGCGCAGAAATTCCGGCAAATGGTACTATATTCTTGCCCATGTCGCAATGGTATGCAGTTTCTTATCGGCGGAATTGTCTGTCACCTTGCCGGCGATGCTGATTCTCACCGATATGATCTATCATTGGCGATTATGGAAAAACTTCTCAATCCGGGCAGCGTTTTCTCATGTCTGGTTTTTTCTCCTTTGGGCGATCTA
>JAAEOZ010000513.1 GCA_024222685.1 Gammaproteobacteria bacterium
GCCATCAGGCACACCAAAGCTGCGCGCAGTAACCGTCTTAAAATTCCCGGCAATGGCTTTCCACTCAGCCCAGCCGGCATCCCAGCCCATGCCCTGAATCAGGGTTTCGACCGTCAAATGTGTGGTGCCCGACCGAGAAGGTGCACTCATGCCGACGTGACCATGCCAGATCGCGTCTTTCAAGTCAGACCAATCGCGTGCTACCGGTAGTTTTTTCGCCTTCAGATAACGCGTATTCCACATGATGCCGTAACCCGAAGCGGCAAAACCTTTGTAATAACCTTCCGGGTCGTTGATCGGAAATGAACCCACTTTTTCGGGGATACCTTTGACTTTGACGTCATATTTAACTAACAGGTCATCTCCCTTTAACACTTCGAACGCGTCAGGTGCCGAAGCCCAGAACATATCGGCGCTATTATTTTCCGAAATTTCCTGCAGGTATTTGATGCCGGCCGTTGTTTTCTTTTTCAGCATTTCGACCTTGACGCCGGGGTGCTTCTTTTCAAACGCTGCTTTAAAAGTGTTCGTCGTGTCGGTCGGATAAGACGTCACGATGGTTAAAGTACCATCTACTGCCAGCGCCGTACCGGATGCCAGCGTCAATGCGAGCGCGACCAGCCCGTGTTTAATAAATCGGTTCATGATTTCCTCCTAAGGATTTATGTCTAAGCACAGCATACGCTGCAACATTTACAGGTGACTGGTAACCTGCAATAGCAATGCCAGATTGTTGAGAATTCGGTAAATGTTTGAATTCATTAAACAATCTCCCTGTAACTAATCAATAACGGACTAAAGAATGAGTCAAACCTGTCTCATAGACAGCTGACATTGTTCCAATAATATCCTGTTTTATCGAAAGTCATCTCTATCAAGTGCATACTTTTTCATGCGCAAATATAGCGTTTTACGCGGTATTCCCAGCGCCAGGGCCGTATTTTCGATACGCCCTCCATGCGCTCGCAACGCTGCCTCAATGGTTTGACGTTCGAAATTGTCTACACTATCTGTCAGTGAGTTATTTTCATGCGCTGAATGTGGAAGCGACGGTTCTGGATACAGGCCCAGTACGAAGCATTCCGCTACATTGCGCAGTTCGCGGACATTGCCAGGCCAGGTTCTTAACATTAACTGAGTATTACAGGCATCGGTGATCATCGGTAATGGACGCCGAAATCGCTGTGCTGCGACTCCGCAAAAGTACCTGAACAATAAAGGAATATCTTCTCGCCGGTGGCTCAGCGATGGCACTGAAATACTGGCAACTTTAAGCCGATAGTACAGATCTTCTCGAAATCGACCTTCATCAGCAGACCGCCTCAAATCGACCTTACTCGCGGCGACAACACGCAGGTCGACATTGATCGTGGTATTGCCACCCAGTCGTTCAAGATTACGTTCCTGTAACACGCGTAGCAGCTTGACCTGTAAATGCATCGGCATACTTTCCACTTCGTCAAGAAACAAAGTACCCCCGTCAGCATATTCTATTTTGCCAATTCGTTGCTTCACGGCCCCGGTAAAGGCACCGATTTCATGACCAAATAACTCACTTTCAATCACACTTTCTGTGAGAGCGCCACAGTTCAAAGCGACGAACGACCTGTCCGCGCGAGTACCAGTATCGTGTAGACAACGGGCAACTATTTCCTTGCCGACTCCGGTTTCTCCATAGATGAGGACGTCAACATCGGTATTAGCAAGCATGGATACGGTGTTGCGCAGGTCGACCATCACCGAGGTCTGCCCTATGAGACGACTCTCCAGATCATTGCCAGCATCCAACGCTTGTTGCAGACGACGGTTTTCCATCACCAGATGGCGTTTTTCACTGGCTCGCCTTACCACTTCCAACAACCGGTCTGGATCGTCGGCCTTTTCAACGAAGTCATAAGCACCCCTCTGGATTGCCTTAATCGCAACCGGAATGTCCGCATAAGCACTTACCATTACCACCGGAATATCCGCGTCGATTTCGATAATACGGTCGAGAAATTCGATGCCATCCATTTTAGGCATTCGCACATCTGAGATAATGATTCCCGACCAGCTGCGATTAATCACCCCCAGCGCCTCTGCCGCATCGGCATAGCTTGATACTGAGTAACTTTCCAGCTCTAAAGTCTGGGCAGTCGAATGCCGAACTTCAGCTTCATCGTCAACAACGATTACCCGGCCCTGATGAGCTGGATTATCCATTATTAATTTCCCACAATATCTTTTGAGCCATAGTGTTATTCTCTGAGTAAACTGATTCTAAATGTCGCACCACCATCCCGATTAGTATCGAGGCTAAGGCTGCCTCCGAAATCTCGAATGATATTGTATGAAATCGGCAGGCCAAGCCCCAGGCCTTTACCGATCTCTTTGGTGGTGAAAAATGGATCGAATACGTGTTTCTGATATTCCTCAGTAACACCCGGCCCGGTATCATGAATACTCAGTTCAACCTGGTTCCTCTGCAAGCTGGCCGAAATGCTTACAATTTTTTCATCTTCATTCTCAATCGCGTGCAGCGCATTCGTCAAAAGGTTCAACATCACCTGTTCCAGTCGAAGCTGCCCGGCCAGAACCTTTTGAGAGTCGGGGTCAATCGAAATTTTGATTTTCGCGCCACAACTTTTAACCGTGCCTTCCAGTAACAGCAGCACGTTTTGTATGACCTCAGCCAAATCCACCTGATACAAACCCTTGCTGGGTTTACGTGCCATCGAGTTCAACTGTTTGATCACACCATGCACTCTTTCAGAAAGCTCGCTAATCTTTTCCAGATTACCCTGTACTTCAGCGTGATTGCCACGCTGATAAAACTTTTCGCCGTTTCGAGCATAGTGACGAATCGCCGCCAAGGGCTGATTGATCTCGTGCGCGATGCCCGCCGATAGTTGACCTAAAGCAGCCAGTTTCCCGGCCTGAACCAGCTCAGCCTGGGTTTCCAGCAGTTGATCACGAAAAGTTCGTAACGCCATCGCCATGTCACTGATCTCATCGCTGCCTTCAACCGGGACCTCGGTTTCCAGATAGCCATCGGCTATGGCCAGCATACTGGTGTCAAGACGAGCAATACGACCCACCATGCTACGACCCACATACAACCAGACAATAGCGACGGACAAAATCAAACTGGCGCTGACGGTTATTAACATCCATAACTTGCCACGTCCTATAGATTGCTGCGAGCGCAATGTTTCCTTTGCAGCAACGTCTCGCGCCCGCTCTACCCGCGTGCTGATCAGGTGATTTAACTGTTCGATTAATTTACGATTGCGTTCCAGCAATTGTTTGCCAATCAGTAAAATTTCGAGTTCTTCACGGCGCTGGTCAAACAGACTCTGTTCACCGCTGGCAAACCCCAGAATATCTTCCAGACTCTGATGTAAGGACAGGCTACCCGCGATGCCTTCAACAACAGCCAGGTCTTCGTACAGCCGACTTTGTACTTCATGAAGATAGAGTTCAGAGGCACGCAGTGACTCATAATCGGGCAAATAGGGTGCTCTACCAATTAAACCGGTTAACAGATTGCCGTCAGCCTTTATGCGAAACAGGGCTTGCTGATTGACACTGGCTACATTGAAATCCTGTTTACCGGCACCTATTAAAATCTTGCTACCGACAGCGTTGGCCTGGTTCAGTCTGACCTCAATATTGAACTGGGTATCGTCGATCATGGGTTCGACTTCGTCGAGAAAATCGGCAGAAATCCAGCGTAATCGTTGTGTCTGCTCCTCTTTGATCGAACGATACCAGAGGCGTCGCCGAACGTTTTCATCCAACTCGCGCAAATTGGAGGTGAGTGATTCAACGAGTGAGGTCAAGCTGCCCTGCACCGGTACGTCATCGGGTGAATCGCCTGCCGTCACCAGAAGCGCGTCCATTCCCTGTAAATTTTCAAATAGCAAGGCCCAGATTTTCTCTCGCTCCAGTTCGTCTTCAGCAACCGCAAGTGCAGGCGCAATGCCGGTAATCGCGGCCCCACGTTCGGACAATTCAGCGACCAGACTCATTGTCGGTATATTGGTCTGAACTACCTGATGCAGACTTTCTCCCAACTTCGAATAGGACAACCAGCCAATCATACCGGTGACTACGGTCATAATCACAACCAGCCCAAAGGCGATAAACAGACGTCCTCGAATACCTATTCGGCTTTTCATTGCCGCCCGGCAGATTCAAGCACATTCGAGATCAGCTGCATGGCTTCCTGATGATTCTTCTGGAAAAAGTTTGTCCACTGGATTTCCAGGTCACGCTGTCGCTCGGATACAGGTAGGCCGGGATTTCGTCGTGAAAATACCGAAGTAATGTCTGGATCTCGAGATTGCGAAGCAGAAACCGGTACCGCGCCAAGTAATTGCCGAGCTTTACCGATATTATTTCGGGTTTCTGCAGCGGCCTGCTCGGATAGTTGCGCCTCCCCCTGATGAATTGCAGACCAGGATTTACGCAGGCTGGAATTACGATAAGTGATCAACACATCGAACAATGTATTCACCAGATAGTAACGCCGACGCGACAGTTGGCTATCAAAGGAGATGCCTCTCTTTAATATCTCTGTTTCGAAGGGATTGGGAAATTCCGCATTGGCCTCCTGGTAGATTGATTCGCGGATCGGAAGACGACTAATCGCCGGCTCAAGTAATTTTTTCTGTCCTGCATCAGAGCGCAAAAACTCTATAAAGGCTCGAGCCACCTGCGGATTAGCCGAACGCTGAACAATAGCGACATTCGCTGGTAAAAAAATAGTTTTATCGGGATAGTCAAAATCGACCGGAGCACCGACAGCCTTACCGGAAAGGCCAAAAAAATCAACAACGGGACCTATACCAAACCTGCCCGATTTTACGCCGTCTCTGACCCCGAAACTTCTCGCTGTTATAGTTGCCAGATTGCCACCAATTTCAGAGAGTAGCGCCCAGCCCTGTTCCCATCCGTAGGCCTGCAATATAGTTTCCACGATTAGATGCGTGGTGCCGGAGCGAGAGGGTGCGGTCATGCCGATATGTTCCGCGTATTCAGGTTTAGCCAGGTCTTGCCAGCTAGCTGGCTCGGGTAAATTGTGGCGACTCAAATACGGCGGATTCCACATCAAGCCATAACCCGAGATTGCAAATCCCAGGTAGAATCCCTCGGGGTCATCGAGAGGGTAATCACCGATCCTGGAGTCAGTTTTGCTGGAAGCGAAAGCCGGCATCAGAGAACCGGACTGCTTAAGAATCTCGAAGGCATCGGGCGCCGAAGCCCAGAAGACATCAACCACCTCACTCGTCCTTTCTTCGATAAACGAAATGGCGGCGGATGTTTTTTTGCTGCGAATGAAAATCTGAACATCGGGGTGCATCGCTTCAAATGCTTTGGTGAACCGGGAGTAGACCGGCTCAGGGAATGAAGTCACAATCACTAGAGGCCCATTAACTGTTGCAGCGAACGCACCTCTCGACAGGTACAGGCAAACAAGCAACAAAACAAAACAAGCTGCTTTGTTGAATTTCAAAACGGCCAGACGATCAAAATCATAGGAATAGAAACCACTACAACAATCACTTCCAGTGGCAAACCCATACGCCAGTAGTCGCCGAATCTATAACCGCCCGGCCCCATGATCAGGGTATTATTCTTATGCCCTATCGGTGTTAAAAATGCACAGGACGCCGCGACCGCGACTGCCATTAAAAATGGATCGGGATCGACAGAGAGACGATTGGCAATATCGATTGCAATCGGTGCGGCAATCACTGTTGTGGCGGTATTATTGAGCACATCGGACAGTGTCATAGTAACAATCATCAGCAAAGTTAACACCACGACCGGGCCATAACCTTCGGCAAAATTAACGATTTGCTGGGCAATTAAAGCCGTTCCACCCGACGCCTCAAGGGCCGACCCTATCGGTATCATCGAACCCAGCAAGACGATCACCGGCCACTCAATCGATGTATATATTTCTCTCAACGGCACGATGTTGAAACCAATCATCACCATGCAAACCAGCGCCAGGGCCTCGGGTAAATGCAATAACCCGGCGGTTGCCGCCGCAATCGCTACCACGAAGCTCGCTACCGCAATCCAGGCTTTGTCACGTTGAACCAGTTGCAGATCACGTTCTTTTAAAGGCAGGCCGCCTAGCCAGGTGACAACCGCTCCAAGGCGATCTGTAGGACCAAGTAGTAGTAGCACATCACCTACGTTAACCGTCAATTTTCGTACACGATCACGAAATGCCCTGCCACGCCTCGAAACCCCGAGCAAGGTAACAC
>JAAEOZ010000514.1 GCA_024222685.1 Gammaproteobacteria bacterium
AATCCTTCGTCGACCTGTCCATCACAGTTATTGTCAATGCTGTCACCAATTTCTATGGCAGCAGGGTTGATGGCAGCATTCGCATCATTACAGTCCGTATTATCCGGCACATAACCGATAGGCTGCGATAACGCAGCTTTAATATCGCCTGGATTGCCAAACAAATCACCATCGCTATCAGCATAGTAGGGGATTTCATCTACCCGTCCATCACAATTATTGTCAACACCATCAGTTACTTCAGTTGCACCGGGATTAATGTCAGCATTAGAGTCATTGCAATCGCGACTGTTACTCACATAGCCATCTGGCTGTGATAGAGCAATTTTAGTGGCATCAGGGTTTCCGAATCCATCACTATCCGAATCACGGTAGAAGAAATCATAATTCCCCAGGGGTTCACCAGCGTAGTACCATTTACAACTAGCTGAAGCGCTTTTCCTAATGCACCAATCTTTAGATTTGTTCGGCCAGGTTAAAGATAAGACTGACCCAGTACTGCATATTTTTTGGCAGTTGTGTCCGCCATCCCCGCCACCGCACCCGGAAATAGCAAATGCAAATAGCACCAGAAAACCGGCTGAAAGATAAGACTTTGAGCTGAATTTAAATATATAAGTCATGACATCGACTTGGATAATATATCACGGGAACTCCCAAGTACTTTATGAATGCAATTAACTATTGGCTATCTCGTTACAACAATAACCATATTTTTATTGTTAGTACTGATACTATCATAATTG
Organism: Gammaproteobacteria bacterium; assembly: GCA_024222685.1. Taxonomy (GTDB): domain Bacteria; phylum Pseudomonadota; class Gammaproteobacteria. The sequence goes on from JAAEOZ010000514.1 coordinate 747, forward strand.
GATACTTTTTGACACAGCCGTGCCTGGCTTCCCTTCCTGGTCGGCAAAAGAACCACCATCCACCTCATGTCTAACATCTACCCACCACATGCGGTAATTGAAACAAAAAGGTCGTGCCCTGACCGAGTTGGCTATCGACTTCAATATTCTGCCCATGCAATTCAAGAATCCGATGGGTAATACTCAATCCAAGCCCGGCATGATGACTGCTTTGCCGACGCTTACTATCTGCCTGATAAAAACGTTGAAACAGCGTGGGTAAATACTTTTCATCGATTCCCTTACCGGTATCTTTTACCTGAACAGATACGTTGGCTCCCTTATTATTGAGTATCAGTTCTACAGAGCCCCCTGTCTCGGTGCAGGATATTGCATTATCAACCAGATTACTCAAGACCCTGTCAATCAAAGCAATATCCCCGTCTACCAACGGCAGGGTGTGGTCACATTTAAATTTCAGGTTCAGGCCCTTGTTTTCCGCTTCCAGGGTAAATTTCTGTAATACATCCTGGACCAGCTCAAGTATCGAAAATGGTTCAATCTCTGGCCTGGATTCTCGCGCTTCTAGTTTCGACAACTCAAACAGTGCTGAAATCATTCGGTTCAGGCGTTCGCTATGGGCAAGACTAATATCGAGGAATTCGTTTCTCTCGTCCTCTGATAGTTCACCAAAACGTGTCTTCAGTCGTTCGATATAACCATGTATAGCCGATAACGGCGTACGAAGATCATGCGATATGTTGGCAATCAATTCCCGGCGTAAGTTATCCTGAGTCTGTAGTTCTTCCACCTGTTCGTTAATGCGCGATGCCATCACGTCGAAACTACGCGAAAGCTGACTAATTTCATCGCCTGCATTATCCGCATTGATGGATTCTCCGTTTTCAACAACAATTGTGCTGCGCTCATATTCTCGAAATTGATCAACAGACTGGTTCAACCTGCGAATACGGCGAGTCAATCGATAAAACAGAAGTAAGCCAATTATCAGGCCTATTATAAGGCTCCCCGCAAGCGCCGTAATACCCAGTGTTTCTAATGCCAGAAACTGTTCGTGCATCTGTATCTGATCGTACTGTGAACCCTGTAGTACGACATATAAATACCCCTCAGGATTGTCAGGTGTCGGCAATGCTACGACTGAAAAAGACTTTTGATTGGTAAGGCTTCGAGGGTCATCGCCGAGTAGCGGAAAACTTCCCTCACCGTTGATAAATCGCTTTACCGGATCCAGATCGATTTTGTTGCGTTTAATTTTTCCGGGATCAGCAGAAAAACTGAGAATATTGCCGATTTTATCAAGAAAGTATATTTCGATTGCAGGATTGACAAGCATCATCACATGAAAGGCTTCTTTCATAGAATTTTGATCGACTTTTCCATCCTTGATCAGTTTCATTTCACGAACCAGATCAGCAGCCAGATTCTGGTTTAGTTGCTGATTCGAAGACTGGTAACTCTGCTCATATAAAGATTGCGATAACAACGCATAAAAAATACCGACACCAAGCATCAGCGCGACTAAAGTAGCAGCCAGTTTGCTATATAGAGTTTTAAACATCAGTCATCCCGTGGATCTTCCCTGTCAGGGCTTTTTAACTGATATCCGACACCCCACACCGTGGTGATAAAAACCGGACTTTGTGGTTGCTTCTCAATTTTATTTCGCAGTCGGTTGATATGCGTATTAACGGTATGTTCGTAGCCGTCATGATGGTATCCCCATACATCACGTAATAATTGTGCTCGGGTAAATACCCGGCCTGGATTTGTCGCAAAGTGGCATAGCAAATCAAACTCGCGTGCGGTTAATTCAACGAGCCTGCCCTCAACGTTAACCTGCCGTGATTTAAGATCAATAGTTAAGTTATCCAGATCGATCACTTCCGGAATCGCATCGACAGGCTCAAGCTGTCTGATACTGCGACGAAACAGCGCTTTTACTCTGGCACTGAGTTCGATAAAACTGAAGGGCTTGGTCAGATAATCATCGGCCCCGATATCTAGCCCTAATACACGATCATATTCGCTGGACCTTGCCGTTAACATCAGAATCGGAATGTGCTTATTAACGGCGCGTACCTGCTCACAAATAGATAATCCGTCGCAGTCAGGCAGCATAATATCGAGTATTAACATATCATATTGCTGATTCTGCTGTAGATGCTCCAGTGCCTGTTGACCGTTGCTGATAATGGCACTGTCGCAGTCGATATCGCGTAGCTGTAACTGTACTAGCCGGGCGATATCAACATCATCTTCGACAATCAGGATTTTTCTTTGCATAAATAAATTATTAACCGATAAGTCGTCTAGTTTAGCAGTCCATACTCCTGACAACGATACATGGTAACTATAGACTGTTAGTGAATCTGTAACGATTTGATAACAAAATAGCAAGCATTAGATCGAACAGGCATAATGTCCGTTTCAAAACTTCACTCTGCAAATGGCCAAACTCGGTAAATTCAACCAGCTACAGGTAGTCAGACATTCTGCTTCAGGTGCCTATCTGGATGGCGATTCTCTTGGCGATATTCTATTACCAAAGCGATATGTCGAGCAAAACCTGTCTATCGGAGATAGTATTGAAGTCTTTCTTTATAACGATTCCGAAGACAGGATTGTTGCTACTACGCTAAAGCCCAAAGCCATTGTCGGCGAATGCGCCTATTTACGTGTGATAGATACAAACCGTATCGGAGCATTCTTCGACTGGGGTTTACCCAAAGATTTACTGGTACCGTTTAACCAACAACAAAAGCCTGTACAGAAAGGTTATTCCTATGTTGTTTACCTGTTTGTCGATGAAAACACCCAACGCATTGCTGCTTCTTCACGGCTCGAGGATCATTTAGACAGCGATATCGATATTTTTAAACCACAGCAACCAGTTGATTTATTGATTTATTCCAGAAGTGACCTGGGATTTAAAGCTGTGATTAATAATACCCATCTCGGTCAGCTATACGAAAATGAAACTTTCCGCAAATTACACTTTGGCGAGACAGTCAGAGGTTATATCAAACGTCTGCGCACCGACGGGAAAATTGATCTAAGCCTCCAGCAGCCCGCTCACATTGAGCGAGAAAGCCTCGCTGAGACTATCTTGCATTATATTGAGGAGCATGAAGGTGAATCGACGATTACTGATAAAAGCCCACCAGAACTAATCTATCAAACTTTCGGAGTCAGTAAGGCTACCTATAAGAAAACACTGGGACTTCTTTATAAAAATCGCAGGATATTGATCGAAAAACACCGGATAACTCTTTCAGGTCCATCGCTAGCACCTTAATACCGACTATAAATATTTTGTATTAAGATAAGCAGATCTAACGATTTATACGGTTGTAATCTTGTAAGGTTTCTGCACAATACGGCAAAATTTCACGGGAAAGTTCGATGGCAAAGAATTATTTTTCTAAAATATTTGGCAATTCACCATTTACTGCGATGCAGGGACATATGACTATTGTCGAACAATGCGTCAGCCAACTTCCAGTTTTTTTCAGCGCAGTATTAAAACAAGATCACAATAAGGCGAAAGAAGTTTATAAAGAAATCGGTAAATTGGAAAATAAGGCTGATTCACTAAAGAAAAAATTACGCCTGCACATGCCTAAAAGCCTGTTCATGCCAGTTGCACGGCGTGACCTTCTCGAACTGTTACTGGTGCAGGATAAGGCAGCCAACCAGGCAAAAGATATCTCAGGATTAATTGTCGGACGCAAGATGGTTTTCCCCGAATCTCTCGGGAAGCTCTTACCCGATTATGTAAAACGTTGTGTCGAAGCCTGTAAGCAGGCAAAAAAGGTCATTAATGAACTCGATGAACTGGTCGAAACCGGGTTTGCCGGCAGGGAAGTAAAATTCGTTGCTTCCATTATCAATGAGCTCGACAGCATCGAAAGCGATACCGATAAAATCCAGATTAAAATGCGTGCTGCATTAATGAAAATCGAAAAAGATCTACCTCCCGTTGATGTTATGTTTTATTACAAAGTCATCGAAGGCATTGGTGAAGTCGCTGATATATCACAACGCATCGGTAGTCGTGTCGAATTGCTACTAGCCAAATAAACGCAGATTTAATAACTCTTTTTACGAGATAAATCATGGATCATGCAACCATTTTTATTTTGCTCGCGGGTGCACTCGGGCTTTTCATGGCCTGGGGTATTGGTGCAAACGATGTTGCCAATGCAATGGGCACCTCGATCGGTGCCAAGGCTTTAACCATTAAGCAGGCCGTTATCATTGCAGCGATTTTTGAGTTCTCAGGTGCATTTCTCGCTGGCGGTCAGGTTACTTCGACAATCCGCAAAGGCATTATAGATAGTAGCGTTGCCGCACAGGCACCTGAGTTATTGGTCTATGGCATGCTAGCCTCGTTAATCGCTGCTGGTCTGTGGTTAGTTGTTGCATCACGTTCGGGTTGGCCGGTTTCAACAACGCACACCATAGTTGGCGCAATTGTCGGTTTCGCGATTGTCGGTCTAGGTATTGATGCCGTCAGTTGGGGCAAGGTGGGTAACATTGTCATGAGTTGGGTGGTTTCACCAGTGATCTCGGGTGTCCTCGCATTTTTACTGTTACGTAGTGTTCAGAAACTCATACTAAATACCGATGACCCAATCTCCAATGCAAAAAAATATGTGCCGGTTTATATATTTGCCACAGGATTCATGATCGCATTAGTTACCCTGTTCAAGGGGCTGAAGCACGTTGGCCTGGAATTAACGGCAGGACAAAATTATGGTATCGCCGTCATTGTCGGTTTGATAATCATGGGTTTCGGCAAGCTTTACATTTCAAAACTGAAACTCGACCCATCCGACGACAAAGACTTTCACTTTGCCAATGTGGAAAAGATATTCAGTGTACTCATGGTTGTTACCGCCTGCGCAATCGCATTCGCGCACGGTTCGAATGATGTCGCTAACGCAGTTGGCCCAATGGCAGCAGTCATCAGTATTGCCAACGAAGGTGTGGTAACGCAGAAATCGGCAATGCCAGTGTGGATATTATTGGTCGGTGGTATCGGCATCGTTCTTGGTCTGGCAATGTATGGTAAGAAAGTCATTGCTACGGTCGGCAACAACATTACCGAGCTAACGCCAAGTCGTGGATTTGCCTGCTTACTGGCTGCTTCGACAACAGTAGTCATCGCCTCAGGAACCGGATTGCCGATTTCGACTACGCATACCCTGGTCGGTGCAGTTCTTGGTGTAGGCCTGGCGAGAGGTATCGGCGCACTTAACCTGAGTGTTGTTGGTACGATCTTTATGTCATGGATAATTACCTTACCTGCAGGTGCATTCCTCGCGATATTCTTCTTTTATTTTTTTAAGGGGATATTTGGGTAAGGGTAATCAACAAGTAACGGCCTACAGAAAATTTGTTAGATTCCATCCTGGCTGCCTAACACTATACTGAC
>JAAEOZ010000515.1 GCA_024222685.1 Gammaproteobacteria bacterium
AAACTGAAACCTCAACCGTTTGATTCTGAGTATTTTATCGCGTGGCTGCATTCTACGCATTTCCTGTGGTTTTCTCAGCGTTTTTAAAAGGCCGGTAAAAAAATGAGCCACCATAATCAGATTACTCCTGGTACGCTGTTTCGCCAGATCGTTCCAGGTATTCGAATCACAGTGAACATTTTTTAAAATCCATCGTTTCGCGCCTTTATCTGGTAAGACGAAATCAAACGCTGCCCTTTTTCTTCCTCGATCATCTTTATCGTAAAAACCGGGTTTAGCGATCAGTGACAATGGATCGGAACTGCCGAGGCAAACACCGACCTGCTCAGGAATCACTACCTGTTTATCGAACAACATTGAGAATCCTGTATGATCGAGATCGAAAGTATCCCCATTTAAATGAAACCCTATTGCGTTGAGTGTCACCGGGATTTTTTTCTGAATCCGGTTCTGGTAGGAATAACGCGGATGCTCGCGAGCTATCACCAACGGAGTTATCAGCAGTATCAGGTTGACACTCGCCCAGGTCAGGTTGAAAAAATAAGCATCTTTCTCGATACCAAAATAGTAAAACTCTACCAGACCTTTCAGAATTGCGAATAGTGTTATCACAAAGACAATCAGCGAGTACTTCGACGACTGCAAATCGAAGGAGCTGACATCGCTGCTAATTCCTTTTGGAGTCACTTTGAAAGACAATTTCTTTGGCAGGATAAGATCAAAAATGGCGCGGAAAAGCGCCACAGATATGGTATTTTCGTAGGCACTGGCCCACACAAGCCTGGGCCAGCCCGGTATTAGTAACTGGCTTAGAATCGGCAGGCATATCATGAATGGCAGTAAATAGGCCAGTAAAGTCGACACGTCTGCAAAAATAGGATGCCAGTGAAACAACAGATAAAACAACGGCGCCATAAAAAATATGACGCGTGCGATGGGGAAAAAGAAGTAATACTGCGATGCGAAATAACCGAGCCGGTGGCGCCAGGGTAAACCTCTCATAATCATCGGGTTGTCCTTAAAAAATACCTGCAGACAACCCTGCATCCAGCGGGTTCGCTGTAATAAATACGATGACAGATTTTCGGCATTGAGTCCTACTGCGAGGTTTTTACCCACATAACGAGATTCCCAGCCCCCGGCATGAATATGCTGGCTGGTATGGATATCCTCGGTGATACTCATGAGTAGTAGTCCTCCGACGTCTTCCAGAGCCTTACGCCGAAACACTGCACCGGTACCGACAAAAAAAGCACCACCCCATTTATCGCGTCCGGTCTGAATACCATGATGGAAAAAGTCCTGCTCATCCGGGACTGCGTTAGGGGTGCGTAGAGAGTTTTGAAAAATATCCGGGTTATAAAAGTGATGCGCGGTCTGCACAAACCCTACCTTGGGATCGGACAAGAGCGGAACCGTTTCATCCAGAAAACCTGCTACCGGTAAATGGTCGGTATCGAATATCAGTACCAGTTCGCCGTTGCTTTGTGTCAGCGCGTTATTAATATTGCCCGCCTTGGCATGTTTTTTCGGGCCCTTTATATAAATCGCATCATGCTCTTCGGCTAACTCCCTGACCGACTCCCTGTGACTATCGTCGCAGACATACACTCTTTTATTCGAATACGCCATGTCCTGCGCCGCCATCAGGGTAAATTCAAGAATCTCAAGCGATTCGGAATATATCGGAATAAAAACATCCACCATAGGATGATAATGTTCGACCTGTTTTGGCTCCGATAAAGGCTGCTGAGCTCGAATTCCGACCTGAACCAGCAATAGCAACACTGTGCTGAAGCAGTAAAACTCGGCGGCCAGCAGCGCGATACTGATATACGGGCCAATCGGCTCGATAAAATTCAGCGAATGCTCAAGACGCCAGAACAGGTATCGCCCACACAGATAAAAACCAGACACCAGGGCCAATGCCCTCAGCACTGTGTTAAGTCGAGGCGGTACTATTTTGCACAGGAATGTCAAAAACAAAAAAACCAGCAACAGATCGTAAGGAAAATGTTGCTCGAAATCGTCGAAGTCGAACGGGTAAAGGAACGACAAAAATTCGGAAAAACTACGCACTCGCCTCAGCTCCAGTGCGCGGTCGAACCATAGCCAGTTATGAAGATAATAAGGCGTATCCTGGCCCACCAGGGCTTTATTCCAGAGCGTCGTCAGTTTCCCGGCTTCCAGTCTGTCGGCGAGTTCACTTTCACTGATACGTGCGAGAGAAGCTACAGTGGCATAGAGCGGTAATGCCTCCAGCTTCGATAAAGCCTTTCCCTTGAGCGAATAGCGATCATAAAATCTTCCGTGCCTTATCCATTCGTACTCAAAGAAACTCAACATCGCGGCACGCAATTCTACTTTGCCTCGACTAAACCATTGCTCATCGGTGGCAATACGCCAGTAAATCGGAAATACATCGTAAGAGAACCGTGCCTTCTCCTGCTGCTCCGGTTTCTGAATTAACAATCTACCATCGTCACGATCAATGAATATCTTCTCTGGCGGTAACGCCAGTTTCTGTTCAAGAAAAACCCAGTCGAGGATTTCATACGACGAAGAAATCAAAGCCTGCCAGGGGTGTTGAGCGTCTACTCTCGAGAAAATTTCATAGGCATATGGCGCCAGGTATCCAACGTGAACAGTTGGAAATTTCTCACCAGGCGCCCAGTTGCCTCCAGTTAGATAATGCTTGCCGTCAATAGTGAGAACTTCATGCTGCCAGATAGCATGAATAATTTTTAGCGCTTCTGTTTTATAAATGCTGTCGTCAAACCGCTCCGCCGCCATCAACAATGCAAGCGCTATATCGGTATCGGCATCAGTCGCCGCATTCTCATCGAGGATGGTATTTTTCCATTTCCAGGAAAACAGGTTGTCGAGTCGCAACAAATTTTCCCGGGTCCAGGCCCAGACCGAGTCAAAGGTTTCGCGGTCACCACTCCATACTGCTCGCAACATCGCATAACTTTGTCCTTCCGAGGTAGTAATACCGCCTTCATCCAGGGAGATAACGCGGCCTCCTGATATATAGCTATAATTGTAGTAATTCCATAAGGCATCGAGGTCGTTGAAGCGTTGACTGTCAGAACTAGCAAACACTAGTCCCTGCCATGAGATGAACCCGATTAAGAGTAATACTCTAATCAATATCAGGCTCGCTTTCATAGCTGTCTAATTGTCGTATCAAATCCCTGCCTTCATGACGTGAATTATTAACTGCCGTGCTCACTGCATAGTATTGATAATTCGGATTGCTATCACGGACCAGTTGATCCGCAATATGGGTTTTTTCGCTAGCACAGTCGAGCCAGCTCAGGTAATTGCCGGGGTCGATATAAACCGGCATCCTGATGTGTATATTACTCATTGGACCTTTCGCTTCGATGGTTATCACCGCACAGGTCTGCAATTGATTACCCTCGGCATCCTGCCATTGTTCCCAGATTCCCGCCATAGAAAACAGGCGATGCTCGATATGACAGCAATAAGGCTGCTTATGACCATTTTCTGTGCGCCATTCGTAAAAGCCACTCGCTGGGATCAGGCAGCGGCGACGCCGATAAGCCAGTCGAAAAGATGGCTTTTCAGAAACGGTTTCGGACCGGGCATTGAACATACGATTTCCCATCGATAAATCTTTCGCCCAGGATGGAATCAATCCCCAGCGAAAAAACGTCAAGGCCTTATCGGTGCGTGCCAACACTGGTGTTGTAGGTGCGATGTTGTAACGCGATGTAAATATATCGGGCGGTGGCGCATTGTAATGCTCTACAATTTCGCCAATATTACTATCTAAAAAAAAACGTCCACACATGCCTGAACCTCAAAATTGTATTGTCCAGGAGCCTGTCGGACTTAGGTGGTCGTAACGAGGAAAAGACCGGTTTGAGTCAGATTTTGAGATATTTTAAGGAAAATAGTTATTCTATTTGACGAAAAAGATCTCAAAATATGGGCAAATCCGGCTTTTCCGCAGTAGGCTAGCCTAAGTCCGACAGGGTCCTAATCACGCTCGCGCAATTTACCAAGCAACCGACCGATAGTAAATGAAGACTGAGGCACATTAAGATAAGGAGTGCGTTCTGTTGCACTGGCACGTCGACGCATTCGAACCAGACTGAAGATAACCAGAATTAAATGATTCACCGCAATAAATACAAATAGCGCCGGCGGACCAAACACAGTGATCAGAGCCGATGTTGCGTAGGGGCTAGCAATTGCACCCAGCGCATAGAAAAACATCAATGCTGCGGAAAGCTCGACGCGTTGTTCATCGCTGGCAAAATCGTTGGCATGGGCCGCAGATACCGAGAAGATTGGAAAAGTCGTCAAACCGAAGATAACCGCCGCGCCCATGACGGTAGCTGTTCCGCCGGAACTCGCAAGAACGGTAATGCCGCAGGAGAGGATGGCGGCGATGGATAATCCTATCAAAACCCAACGTCGATCAAATTTATCGGCAATCCAGCCTACAGGGTATTGGGCGATTGCACCACCTGCGACAAATGCAGCGAGGAAGTAAGCGATTTGATCATTTTGCAATCCGACATTTTCACCATAAATTGGTCCCACCATGCGAAACGATGCAGAAGACAGCGCCGCTGCCATAACGCCAGCCACGGCAAGTGGTGAACAGGCCCAGGCCAGGCCGGGACGCAAGCGAGGCGCCTCGGGGGTTTCCGGCTGACTCGTCCGGGTTAGAGTCAGGGGTAGTAACGAGGCGCAGCAAAACAACGCAAGTAAATTGTAGGAAACGTAATCAGCGGGCTCCAGTACCGCCACAAGAAGTTGCGCTACCAGTGAAGCACCGGTATCGACGATGCGATAGCTGCCCATTGCGCGGCCTCGATTCTGGTTAGTAACCCGGGCATTTAACCAGGCTTCTATAACAGTATAACAACCGGCTATGCACATCCCGGAGGCAACTCGCATTGCCGCCCAGGCATAGGCGTCAATGACCATCATATGCGCGATTAAACCTATGGCACCGGACGCGGTAAACGCAGCAAAGGCCCGACTGTGCCCAACCCGGCCCATTAACCGGGGGGCCCACCAGCAACCGATGAAGAATCCGAGAAAGTGAGCCGATCCCAACATGCCGACCTGTTGGGTCGAGAACTGGAGTTTAAGGCCCGATAACGCATCGAGTGGCCCAACACCACCCGACGACAATTGAAGTAATATAACCGACAGAAATAATGCAAAAAAAGAAGTGATCAATCCCATGGATCAAGTTTGAACAGGTTATCTCATTTTGTCATTTTTTATTTCGGTATTCTCCACATGGCCGGGCTTTCATTTGATCTTACTGTTCTTTTGCGGATCTTATAGTCAGCAAAAACAAACGTCGCGTAGTAGGATGCGGAGGCTTCGCCGCCTTTTACAATCAAAACTATTGCATGCTTGTTTTCCTTTACCTCGGCAAGCATCAGGTTACCAAGATCGGAGTAAATTTTTGAAGGAATACTCAATTTCGATTTTTCTACAACAAGTGAAATATTATTTATGTGATTAGCAGGAAATTTTCCTTTTGCTCCCCAGTATCCAGTATGTTCCTCGGAACTCGAATTATGTCCCTTGAGTGCCTTTCTGAAGCCCCTCATGCCCTGAGAGTTCAATGAGACTTGATACAAAAAAGCCCTCATTGGCATGACGATTGTAAATGGCACCAATATTACTCGATGATTTTCCGTCCCAATTTGCGATTTCCTGTTCAATGCTCATGGGGTAGAATCAAACCTGCTGGGTCGATAAACTGTCGATCCTGAAACATATAAAATCTCAATCATTCTCTAGTCAGTTAAAGTAGCCTTTAATGGATACCCAAAAAATTTCAAATGCCATCGAACGGCTCGAGCAAAACCTGCCGCTCCGACACAATCAAGTACGGCTTGCGCCTGCGCTACGACAACTGCACCAGTCGATACTTTGCTTCTTCCTTGAACAGGGCCGTCCTCCATTGTTAGAAGATAGCAAATTTGCAGGTGATCTGTCTTCAGCCATAAAACAATTAGCCGATGCTGGCGTTATTGTACTCGATAGTGCCGGCGCCATCACAGGCGCCTACCCGTTCGTTTACGAGGATCGCGGTTTCCGAGTGCTTGGTGAGTTTGGTGAAGTCAACGCGATGTGCGCCTTCGATGCACTCGCAATCAGCAGCATGTTCGAGATACCGGTTCGAATCGAATCGAGCTGCCGGTTAACCGGGCGGCGGATTCTGATCGAGCAATATGACGCTAGCCTGTCGCAAATCGAGCCAGTAGAGCCGGTTTACGCGGCAATAGACTGGGATGCACGCGATAGCAGACAGAGTTGCTCGGCGTCACTTTGTACTGAAATGATGTTTATCTCCGGAGAAGCAAATGCAGTGGACTGGCAGGAGCAGAGCTCCGGCAAACGCGAGTTATTCAGTCTGACAGAAGCGCATTCATTTATCGCAGCCGTCTTTGTGCCTTTGATGCAGCCGTTAACTGCCAGGACATGAATTTCTTTTCCAACAGGCATCGGTTTCTTCATCGAGCAGAATGCCGTAAAGCAATATTGCTACTAACAGGTTTTATAGCGGCTTCCGTCCGTATATTATCTTGCCAATACTTTAACTGGAACAACCTTAAACCATGTCTAAAAAAGTGCATATCCTCAATGGTCCCAATTTAAATCTACTCGGCAAGCGCGAGCCAGATATCTATGGTGATACGACGCTGGCCGATGTCGAGGCCGAATGCCGCTCGCTTGCCACCAGCCTCGGGCTTGAAATAGAGTTTTCGCAGAGCAATGCCGAACACATGTTGATTGACTGGATTCAGCAGGCGCGTGAAACCATGGACGGCATCATCATTAACCCAGCTGCCTTCACCCATACCTCGATTGCAATTCTTGATGCATTGAATGTCTCTCAGAAAGTATTGCGAAGTAGTGCAATAAAAAAAGGCATTAGTGGTGTGCATGAACGTGTTCGTTCTGGTAGTTCGTTGAATGATGCAATGAGTGATGAGGAATTCAGTCGAGACCAGTATGTCATAAAAAATCGGGCCAGATCGATCTTATGCACACCTCTTTTG
>JAAEOZ010000516.1 GCA_024222685.1 Gammaproteobacteria bacterium
ATGCCCATCACGGCATGCTCAATGCGATTTTGATGCCCTACGTGCTGAAGGCGAATTACAGCGCTATAAAGGATCGTATACCGCGTCTGGCGCGTTATCTTGACTTCGATCCGAGTTTCGATGCATTTCTGAACTGGGTTCTGTCGATCCGTGAGGAGATTGGTATTCACCATCAACTTTCGGCGATTATTCCCGAAGATAGTCGTTTAACTGAAATAGGGGAAATGGCGGTGGTTGATCCATCGGCGGGAACCAATCCAATTTTACACGACGCGAAAGCCTATGCGGAAATAGCCAGAAACGCTTACAACGGAATTCTTTAGTGATAAACAGGCGATTTATGCAGTGTGATGTATTCAGTCCGTTACCGACCCAGGGCAATGGGCTGGCGGTAGTGGTCGATGGAGACGGCCTGTCGGATGAACAGATGCAGACCTTCGCCGCCTGGACAAATCTTGCTGAAACGACGTTTATGCTAGCGCCTGGTAATTTGCTAGCCGATTATAAGCTGCGGATTTTTTCGCCAGCTAGAGAGATGCTATTTGCCGGTCATCCAACACTGGGTAGTTGTGCAGCCTGGTTACACTCGGGTGGTGTGTCAAAAGAAAAAAACCTGGTTAGACAGGAATGTGGTGTCGGTATTGTCGATATCGATGTGAGCGGCTCCCAATATGCCTTCGTCGCACCGCCAACAAAAATCGAGCCCATGCCAGAGTTGCAACTTGACGGGATTCTAAATGCTCTGGACATTCCTGTTGACAGTGTTTTACACAAAGCGGTACTGGATAATGGCCCGGTTTGGCAGGTATTGCAGCTCGAAACTGCCGAGCAGGTTCTGGCGGTTGATTCATCACGGGTTAAATGGCCGGAAAACAGATCGATAGGTTTGATCGGTGCGCATGATTCGGGGCACGAATGCGACTACGAAGTGCGTATGCTGGCGCCTTCAAGCGGTATGAGTGAAGACCCGATTACCGGTTCGTTAAATGCTGCTTTAGCGCACTGGCTAACTTCTGACGGGCGTATTACTTCAGCGGTTACTATCGCCCAGGGGACACAAATAAATCGTCATGGACGAGTGGCGGTGCAACTGCGGGGCAATGATGTACTTATTGGTGGTGATACACATATCATCATAGAAGGTTCGGTAAGTCTTTAGTTTGAACCTTCCAGGGCTTTTTCAAGCGCTACCAGCGGGTTAAATATTGAGGCCAGGTCGGGTGAATAATGATTGTGTTGATAACCATTCGATCCTACCGGGTGATAAATCGAATGAATCTCGTCTTTACGCGCAATCAGGTCTTTTATCGCCTCGATCAGTGCGAGTAAATCGTCTTCGCCTGTGTAAAGTCCCAGACTGGCACGGGCCATGCCGCGTTTGCGTTCTATATCAGCCTCGGCATTCAGGGCATTCGGATCAATATCCATTTCCCAGAGTTCGCGCTTGAGCATTTCGCGTACATAGGGATGGGCGCAAAAACAGCCATTACGAACCTGAATATTGTGAAAGTCATTGAGCGCCGCTGCCGTCAGGCCGTGGTCGAAGCCCTTAAGATTGAAAGTCATAGTGCCGGTACGGGGAACATCGCCCGGGGCGGGTCCGTATAAATTAACCCCGTCGATAGCGGAAAGCTTTTCCCAGAGCATATCGATCAGGTGAATTTCCTTTTCTCGGATTGTATCCATGCCGATACGCATGAGTACCTCGAGTACTGCGCCGAGGGTGATTGCGCCGACTATATTCGGTGTGCCTGCTTCCTCGCGATCGGGTAACACTTCAGACATCATGTACTGTTCGAGGTAGACATCTGTGACCATGCCGCCGCCGAGTTCACAGGGTGCCATGTTTTCCAGCAGGCTTGAGTGCGCGATCACAGCCCCGGGTGATCCGGGTGCATAAATTTTGTGGCCGGAAAAAATCAGCACATCGATATCGGCGTTTTCAAGTGAATCGCTCTTCATACTTACAGGTGCATGCGCGATCATCTGCGAAGCATCGACAAGCAGATAGGCCCCGACAGAATGTGCCAGTTGTGCAATTTGGTGTATTGGAGTCAGTGCCCCGGTGACGTTACTGGCCCCGGTGACTGCAATATAATTAATTTTTTCACCGTGTTTCTCAATGAGTGCTCGCACTACTTCGATGTCGAGTCCTCCATAAGCGGGGCCTTCACCCATTGCCGGAATATGTACGACTTCGCTATGTGCACGGTGTGGTAAATCATTCGAGTGATGCTCCATTTCGGAAACCAGTACGATGTTGCGTTCGGGTCGCTGGGCGGAAAACTCGCTTGAAATGCGATTGAATCCTGCTGTGGCACCACTGCCGCTAAAATAACAGCTATATTTGCCGGTATCGGCGCCGACAAATCTGAGTACAGTCTGGTGAGCCCAGTCGAACGCTTCGCTGGCACCGCGAGCTGCATAATGTAATTTACTATGCGTGCTGGCGTAATGTTGAAGAAATAACTTTGTGACCTCGAAGGCCGGCGCCATCATCAGCGTTGAGGCTGCGGAATCGAGATATCGACGTGGGCTGCTTTTACCATTTACGGTTGGATAGACAGTATCCTTGCCGACAAAACTGTTTTGAATTATCTGTAATAATTGTTGATCGCTCATCTATAGGATTGTAGCAGACGAAAACCGGCATTTTTACACAGGCTTTGTGGATAAAGCAAAAAGCAATTCGACCTGCCTATAGAGCTGGATTTGGTTATGATGGTGGTTTTTTCGGGGTAGAGCCGGAATCCGGTGGATATTAGACTGCATTTATCTGGGTTGCTGATATTGGTGTTATTGCTAACTGGCTGTGCGAATAGAAATTTGCAACCCTATCTGGCGCATCACGCCAGCTATCAGCATCAGGTATACGTCATAGACCATGGCATTCATACCGGTCTTGTTATCGATACAAAACAGCTTCTTTCAGCGCTTGGCCTGCAGGACAGTGTTTACAGTAAATATCGATTTGTAGAAATTGGTCGGGGTGATGCCGGTTTTTATCAGGATGAAGAGGAAAAGCTGTCTACTTCGCTATCCGCGTTGTTCCTCTCGACACCCGCGGTGCTGCATTTACGCGGTTATAACAACCCGCCTTACCAGCGTTATCCACAGAGTAGAACACTCGAAGTGCGCCTGTCCCGTGTTGCCTTGAAAAAACTCGTGGATGCAGTTGCCGACAGTTTCGCAATGGAACAAGGCAGGGTTATCGAAGTCGCCAAAGGTAGAGATGAACGTAGTTTTTTCTTTAGAGCTGTCGGAAACTATCACCTGTTTTATACCTGTAATAACTGGACCGCAGAAATGATCGAGCTGGCCGACTATCCGGTTAGTCACAGATGGGCTTTCTTTGCCAGTTCAGTGATGATGCAGATCGAATCGGTTCAACGCCAACTGGGTTTATCCTGTCGGGATGTCGGCGGTTATCGGTGTGAAAGTACAGAGAAAGATGCGATTACGCGTTGATTGATTTATATGTAGTAGGGTGATTGATACCGGGGTAATGAGAACTTCGGTAATAAGGGCAGTTTGATTGTTGCGCATGACAATGTGCGTAAGAGGCTTATCAATGCAGTCGATGCAATACTGTCGCTAAGCAATTCGAGCACAAAGATTATTCCAGGCCATGGTCCGCTCGCGGACAAGACGCAGTTGCAGGCTTACCGGGATATGCTGAGTACTGTCTATGATCGATTACTGAAATTAAAAAAATAGCGGTGCATCTGTTGAGGACGCGATTGCAAAAGCACCTCTGGCCGATTTCGAAGCGAAGTGGGGTGGAGTCATGTTCAACAGCGATAATGGATTAAGATTACTTATCCTGGCGTTTATTGAACAGCGATTCCCGCAGCATAACCCGAAGACCAGGCCCACTGAAAATTGAAACCACCGAGCTGACCGGTGACATCAATTACTTCGCCGACAAAATACAGGTCGTCGACTTTATTGCTCATCATGGTTTTTGAGGAAAGTTCGTTTGAATCGATACCGCCAAGCGTGACTTCGGCGGTTCGATAGCCTTCCGTACCGGCTGGTTTTAATTGCCAGGCATTCAATTGTTTTGCCAGTTGGCGAAGTTGTTGATCGTTGACCTCGGCCAGTGGTTTTTCGGCCAGGTCAGGCCACCAGAGTGTCTCCAGTTCCAGAATAAGATTTTTTGGAAGCAGCTTGCCGAGCAGGCTGCGTAATAATATTTTTGGCTGACTACTCTTTTTTGACAAAAGAAGATCGGTCGCGTTGATATCCGGTAACAGGTTGATTACCAGCGTTTCCCCTTCCTGCCAGTAATTTGAAATTTGTAATACCGCCGGGCCGCTTAAACCTCGGTGGGAAAATAACAGACTTTCGGTAAAGGATTGATTGTTGGCTGTAATTATTACAGGGACAGAGACGCCGGATAATTTTTCCGATAGTAACTTAAAACTATCTGTAAAAGTAAAAGGCACCAACCCGGCCCGAAGTGGCAATACTGTGTGTCCGAACTGTTCGGCAATTCGGTAACCAAAATCTGATCCACCGAGACTCGGAATAGATAATCCACCGGTGGCGACAACCAGGCTTTCGCAGGTCAACAGGCAAGTATTGTCTTTATACTTACCCTGTAATTTAAATGACTGATCTCTGGTTACAGTTTCGATATCAACCTGCGTAATGATCTCAACACCAGCGAGACTACATTCTTTAGTTAGCATGTTGAGTATGTCCTTCGACGAGTTATCGCAAAATAACTGCCCCAGTGTTTTTTCATGATAAGCAATACCGTGTCTGTTCACTAACGCGATAAAGTCCCATTGGGTATAGCGGCTAAGTGCCGACTTACAGAAATGCGGGTTAGCGGAAAGAAAGTTGTCAGGTTCGACATAGAGGTTGGTGAAGTTACAGCGACCACCACCGGACATCAGAATTTTTTTACCGATCTTGCTGGACTTTTCCAGCACCAGTACCTTACGCCCGCGACTGGCCGCTGTGATTGCGCACATCAGGCCTGCCGCGCCTGCGCCGAGAATGATGACGTCCGAGGATTTGGACAATGCAGTTCCGTTTAGTTTGGTAAAGGCGATAGTGTATCGTGAGTGTGGATTTTAGACTAAAAAGAAAGCCAGGCGGGAGGCATTGCTAATTTGGGGAGGTTTGTAAGTTCACTTACCCGGCTATCTCCCAATAACAGAAGTTTGTTTTGATCTACCGGGGTAAAGGCAACATTGTCCTGATTGAAGCATTGTCACTCGACACAACTATGCTGTTGATGGTTCGCTAATTTACTTCAGTTTTACCTGTAACTATGAATTTAATATTCAAAATTGATTATATTTTCCAATTTTTATTCGAAATTAATCGTAGTTTAACTGTTTTCTAATTATTCATTAAGTGCTTTACAAAATTATCAATTCACGAAGTCAGCAAGTCCATACAGACACTAACTTCGTATCGATGATAATTACA
>JAAEOZ010000517.1 GCA_024222685.1 Gammaproteobacteria bacterium
CATTTGACTTGTCTTTTTGCCCGTCTTCTTCGTTACGAAAACAGTTGTGTAGTTCGACTACACGCCTGTTTCCGCGCCTCGAAGACGAACAAAAATCCTGCGTCAACTGCTCAACTTAATTCGTTCACGTCCCTAAGGGTATCAAGACAGCTAGCACAGGTGTTGACGGATGGCTGATCCTCATCACCAATAGTCAGTAATTAATTCGGATGGAGGTGCAATATGAGCAATATTACAGGTTATGGTGCGTTCGGCCACTTGCGAAGCGAACCAGGATTTCACGTGATTCGATACCGGAATGGTAACCGGATTGCCAGCGGCAAAGGTCTGGCATTCTGGTTCATGCCGATCGGCACGAGTGTAGCGGAAATACCAACGGATGACCGCGAGCTACAGTTTATCTTTCAGGGCCGCTCACAGGATTTTCAGGCGGTTACTGTCCAGGGTGAACTGACCTATCGGATCATCGATCCCGAATTACTGGCAAGTCGTATCGATTTTTCAATCGATCTGAAGACTGGTTTGTGTCTTGGTGAACCGATAGAGCAACTGGCGACTCTGTTCACTGGCATCGTGCAAAAACATGCCATCAAGTATCTCGCCGGCAATCCGGTACGTGGTCTGATCAGCGAAGGGCCCGAGCATCTACAACAGGCCATCGATACCGGCCTGCTGGATGAAACACTGTTTGCAGATATGGGTCTGCAAATCGTCAGTTTACGGCTTATCGAGCTAAAGCCGATTGCCGAACTGGAAAAGGCTCTACAGGTACCGACCCG
>JAAEOZ010000518.1 GCA_024222685.1 Gammaproteobacteria bacterium
ATTTCAGCCGTAAGGGTATACCCGTCCATTTCCGGCATTTCGATATCAGACACCAGTACTCCGACTTTATCGGTGACATCACCGGTTTCTGCAGCAATTTCTTTTAGTCGGTTAAGCGCCTCGAGGCCATTTTTCGCCATTTCGATTTCGAGACCCAGGGTTGTCAGGGCGCGTTTAACCTGATTACGGGCCACAGAAGAGTCATCCGCAATGAAAATAATCTTGTCTTTAAATGCTGTTGTGTCCAGTGCGTTGGCCACCTCATCGCTAACATCAGTATTCAGCGGCGAAATTTCGTTGAGGATTTTTTCCACATCGAGGATTTCAACCAGCTCTTTATCTACCTCAGTAACCGCAGTCAGGTAGCTAGCGCGGCCAGTACCCTGAGGCGGCGGCATAATCGCATCCCAGTTGGTGTTGATAATGCGTTCTACGGCCCCGACCAGGAAGCCTTGCACAGAGCGGTTGTATTCAGCAATAACTATAAAAGCGGTTGATAAATCTTCTATGCGGCGGCCGCCGGTTGCCATACTCAGGTCTATAACCGAAATAGTTTGCCCCCGGATGTGAGCAACACCACGCACCAGCGGATTTAACTTCGGCATTGAGGTGAGTGCAGGACATTGCAGTACTTCACGAACTTTAAATACGTTTATTCCGAATCGTTGTCGGCCATTTAGGCGGAACAGCAACAACTCCAGTCGGTTCTGTCCGACGAGTTGCGTGCGCTGATTAACCGAATCCAAAATTCCAGACATACATCACCTCAGTATTAAATATGGGCAC
>JAAEOZ010000519.1 GCA_024222685.1 Gammaproteobacteria bacterium
CGACACAATCTTCGATAACCCGGCAAAAGTAATCGGACTGGTGGCCGTCGACAAAAGTATAGTGAACGCAAACGTCGGTAAGCCCGCCACATAGCAACAGGGTATCGATTTTCAGGCCGCGTAGCAGAATCTCGAAATCGGCTCCAAAAAAAGCCGAATAACGCCGCTTTTTAATCAGGTAATCATTTTCAACAAAACCCATTTCCTTGACCGCTATGTCGGTGCCTGGCTCGGTTTCAATACAATGGATATCTTCGCTGCCGTCTAGTTCGCGCCCAAAATCGACAAGATTGGGGCGATGCACCTCCTGGATGAAAATCACCGGTATGTCGCGCGCTCTTGCCTTATCGATTAACTCGTGGGCTTTCAGCATTCGATCGGCATAGTCCGACATGGTGGGAATCGCCTCGTCTGCCCGGTCGTCGAAGGTTTCCGCCTGTATGTCGATTACGATCAGGGCTGGGTTTCCTTCAATTATCTTTCGTTTTGTTTTTTCCGACTGATTCATCTCTAAATCGCCTCGTTTAGTTGTTTCATGTTGCCTGGTTACTGTGGCAAGATCCTCCGATTCCCTGAATAAATTCAAGAACAAAGTCAACGCGTCGCATCAGCAGCAATATACGCTTGCTGCGACCATTTTGTCCGACTGCATGCAGGTTTGCTTACAACAGTAATCAACACGTATCCCCCGGACTATGCTCATGCGTCTGTGTTGAGTATTTTGTTCAGAAGCGTATCTTTTTCTAAAGATTTTTTTGACTTTATTTCTATAAACCACAACAACACAGTTCCCGCCAGAATCACAACAAGCGCAACGATTAGCCCTGGAGTTCCTTCCACGACAAACGGTAAGGCAAAACCCAGGAAAATAATTGCACATGGAATCGATAAAAGAACTATTCGGATCATGATTTAACTGTAACGCTTCGTATCAGCGTCACTGCTTTGCTGGATTCTGCGTATAGGCTGGCTAAATGTAAACATTTTCTAGACGAGAGAATTCACATTACTTACTCGAATTGTCCATTGTCTCTCGTGTCTGTAAATCAATAAGATGGTTAAAGATCCCGGCAGCGTTCTCGACGCGCCAGAAACAGGTCAGCTCGCCGGTAGACCTCTCGAAGAGTTTTTCAACTTCAAACTTCATAACCAGCTTTTTCGGCCCCTGAAGTTTCAATTCAAGATGCGGCACCGCTTCATTGACAGGCTTATCACAGAGAATCATGTACGGAAACTGAACATAGAAAGAGCGCCGGGATATCACTAGGGTGCCGACAGCGCCCCCTTCCCATCCCCGGCCAGAGCGTTTGCGCTCCCCGCGAAACTGCCGGTAAGCCAGGGCACAGCTTGTTCCTTCTTCGTCGAATACTATGCCTTCGCTTTCAAGCCGATTTCTTGTTTCGGTCGGAACTTTACGAAGCCCAAACAAACGATAAAAAATACTCTTGCTCATTTATTCAGAACACCTGAATTGTACAAACTCACTCCAGATAATAGTGCACTGATTAGCAGTCGTCAGTTTTCCGGGCATATCCCGCTCGAATCGGCGACCTGGTCATGTGCTGGTCCGACTGCATGGGTTTTTAATGCGGCACGACTTCATAACACCGGAAGGAATACTCTATGGCTGAAAACTTCTTATGCTGCACTTCAAACTTGATTCTAAGTTTCACCGTGTTCAATTTTTTCTATGTAGCTTGTGACGTCGTTTAAAATATTTTGCAGGGGCTTTGACTGTTTCTCTTTTTCTACTTTTTTTTCCAGTATATCTTTGGCCCTTTGCAAAGAGGCCAGGGCATTTTCTTTATCCCCGAGATGATATCTGGATTTCCCCTCGATTGAATGGCACAACCACTCGAACTGTTCTTCCAGTTTCAAATTCTTGGCTTTTAGCGCCTTTTCCAGGGCCTCTTCGTATCGGCCACTCTCTAAAAAC
>JAAEOZ010000520.1 GCA_024222685.1 Gammaproteobacteria bacterium
TCAATTAACAACGTATTTTGATAGCGCTCCAGCAAGTTGACTGTGAAGAAATAGCATCCACCGGGTATTCGGTTTCTTCGATAATTTGGCATTTGATTAGTCCTTTAATCTGTTCATTCATTCGGCGGATTACGCTGCGCTTTTCCGCCCTACGGTGCTGGACACGGCTCGACTCCGACTAAAACGCTATTTCCTGCGCGTAACAAATATACTCCATCAATGGTTTTGCAGCCTTGAACGTGGCTTCAACTTCATCAACAAAATCATCCTGCAAAATAAATTCAGGCTTCTCATTTCGCATCGCGAAAAAGCTTTTTCGCTTTAAATCCTCAATGTGAGGATGCTCAGGATCAAATCCTTTCGGCGGGCGTTTCAGTCCGTCACCGCCAACGCCACCAAATAACTTCCTAAACTTTGCTGCGGACTTAATACGATTCCATTCATTCGGACTATCAGCAATGGTGTTACGGATTTTAAGGAGTTCAGAATTCGGTGGCAGCCAGGTACCACCGCCAAACACCACCTCCTGTGGCGAAATATGCACATAAAAACCCGGTGCATGCGCATCTTTGCCAAGTTCGTGACGAAACTGACAGGCAGCATGCAGCTTGTAAGGACTCTTGTCTTTTGAAAACCTGACATCACGATAAATACGGAACATAGAACCGCCATTGCTCCTTGAGTCGGCTACAAAATGTGGTGAAATCCGCTTCAGCCGGGGTGCCATGGCTTCAATAAACTGAAGCATTGGCTCAACCACAGTCTGCTTATACTCAGCTTTATGCTCGTTAAACCATTCGCGATTGTTATTTTTGGCTAGTGCTTTGAAGAACTTGAGAAAATCGGCTTTAAACATGGTTATTTTATCGATCTTGTGCGGATTTATTTAGCGTAATAGAGTAATCGAATTTGATCAACTTTAGTTTGGGCTGGATTAATACCAGCTTTTGATTTTCATATTTTAGCGGCCTTTGAAACTCCATAGACGCACAATTTTAAATCCTTGTGCCACACCGCGAATGAGAAGCATGAACATAGACCTACGTCGCTCTACCGTCCTGAGTAGCAATTTAGTCGGTTTCGATTCAATGCTAGAATTGACTCCTGGTGTATCTGGAAAATTTAATGAATACTAAAGATAAGCAGTTTTTGAAACATGTTGTTAACGCCGTTTCTGCACAACTTATTGATATCGTGACTCGTATCGGTGGCAACAAGGCAAAACAGGAAACCAGTGCGTTATTCAAAAAACTGGCGACCGAGTCCAATTTCGAACTCACAGATCGGGATTTCTACATAGAGGTCGGTGAGAGCAACTGGAGCGATGGCAAGACACTTTTAGGGGGCTTGATGGACCATGTCTCCGCCATAACTGGCACCAAAATTATCGAAAAAGAACTGAGTGCAACACTGCAAAAGACTGAAAAGGAACTTGGCACTAACCTGTACGAAGTTTATTTCAGATTAGGCGTCGACAAACTTCAGTAGGTCAGAGCCAGCACCAGGTTCTTAAGCTATTTTAGATTAGCAACCCGCTCAGCCAATCATTCGGGCAATCCTTATCGAGCCTACTACCATTAGAAAAAATCCAATTATAAAAAAAGCATCGTGCGACACCCCTGCGTAAGACCCCAGGCTAGATTTCAGCCAGGTTACCGAAAGCAATGAAGTAACAACTGACAACATGCCAGCACCGTACAACAACAATGTACTGGCTATTACGCCACCATCAAGTTTTATACTTAGTACAAATACATAGCAAGAGGCAAGAATACCCAGAACAATGGCTATAGTAAGCAGGGTTTGGCTAAACTCCTTGGAAACAACTTCGTCCTGAGCGTAAGCCGCAGACGAAATAAACAAGCTAAATAATATGGCAGACTTACTTACAGGTTTCATATTAGCACTCCGGTTTCAATTTCACTAAATCCTGAAAACTGGTTAGGGAAAAGTGTATTGTTTCGGTTTCTTAGGTTCGCACCGCCAGCTTAAGTTCAGTCAAATCGCCTGGTGATTCAACATTTATTCCATCACATAATTTTCAGTATACGGCTGACAAATGGGCGACATATCATTGCACGGGGGTTGATGAGGGCATTCTCTGGCTATAATGCTTGACCAGGTTTCCACCTCGCTGCGCACAGCTCGACCATTATTTGCCCTGAAAAAAACATGTCAGGGGTGATACTATATTTATACATCAAAGCCATCCCGTTGAATTAAATGTTCACCTACCTCAACCCAGACATTCGCCAGCAATTGACTGAAGCAGGCAAACTCATTCGCATCGACCGACATGGCGGAGAAATTGATGAAAATCATCACCTTGATGCCGGGGATCCAGTCATCAATTTACTTGGCCCGATCCCTTTACCGTTGAAATTGAACGAACAGCCTTACCAGGCAAGCTGGTACGCCTCGGTAAGAAGTACCGAGCTGGAAAAAGTTGAAGAGCTTGCCTCGACACTACGAGAAAGCGGCGGACAGAATCTGTTTGCAACCCTGGCTTCGTCGATGGCGGTCAACAGTGTGTTAATAATTGGCGATC
Organism: Gammaproteobacteria bacterium; assembly: GCA_024222685.1. Classification (GTDB taxonomy): domain Bacteria; phylum Pseudomonadota; class Gammaproteobacteria. The sequence continues at coordinate 2,549 of JAAEOZ010000520.1, forward strand.
CGTTAAATACCGATAACCCTCTGGTTCGAGTGCATTCGAACTGCCTGACGGGGGACGTATTCGGATCCGAGCGTTGTGAATGCGGTCCGCAGCTGGAATCCGCAGTGAAACGCATCTCGCAGGACTCCAGTGGCGGTTTAATCGTTTACATGGCCGGACACGAAGGACGTGGTATTGGCCTTTGGGCAAAGGCTGCCACCTACCTGTTGCAGGACGCCGGCGAAGATACCTATCAGGCGAATGAGTCGTTGGGCCTGCCTGCCGATTCCCGCGACTTCACCGATGCTGCAGCGCTGATTTTATACTTCCTTGGCAACCGTCCCATTAGACTGCTGACGAATAATCCGAAAAAAATTGAGGACCTTTACGGTTCCGGCCTGACCCAGCTATCTACAGAAAAACATGTGGCTGGTATCAGTCAATGGAATAAACGCTATTTAACTGCCAAGCAAAGCTGGGGGCACAAAATCGTCGATTCCGATATTGCAAATTCTGAAGATATCTAATAGTAACCCTGGACTACCTTTTCCCTATAGACAACCCGGGGTTAGCTTAGCGCAGGTTAATCGAGTTCACCGCGAGCCGGGTAATCCTTTTCAAGTGCGAATTTAAGTGCACCGAGGATTTCCTTAAAATGCGGTCTGGCAAACGGCATAGTGCTGACCTGACTCCAGTAAAGCGTTTCATCGGGGCGAATTAAAAACAGGCCCGGCTCGCTAAACTCAGGCGGTTCTTCGATACCGATAGAAGTCTTACCTCTACCGGCTGAGCGATGCAGTCCCCAGGCACGGGCCTGATCTGCGCTCACATCGTATGCAATGTTCAATGTTGACAAACCCCAGTCATCACTGGCCTGTTGTGCGCGAGCGCTGTCATCACTGCTCAGCGCGAGTGCTGTGACGCCCGCTTCGGCAAAGTCTCCAGTCATACGATCTAACTCCTGGATATACTTCGAACAAATCGGACAATGCAGACCACGATAAAACACCAGCATGGTGAAATTTTCGGGTTGCTGGCTGACCAGCGACCATGGTCCTTTTAATGTCGAAATTTCTAATGACGGAACAGCCTGGCGAGGCTTTAATACATTCACATTACGCTCCAGTTCAGATAAACAGGCTTTGAAATATAACGAATCAACCTGTACCATTGGTATGTAATTTACGCTTAATATCTATCATTTAGTACAAACTATCCAATGGATCGCCTCTCTTCTCTACTCGAGCTGTTTAATCCGAAAGCCGAAAAAGTTGAAATTCTTGATACCCGACGGCCAGTGATCGATTTTATTGGTGATTCTACTATTGCCATTATTATTAGCGGTAACGCGGAGATGAGCATTCACGATCAACCAGCCACGCTTATTGCGGATGGAGATATCCTCTGGATAACACCCGGGCATAAACCCGTATTTGGCGGGATGAAAGATAGTTTCCAGATGCTTTGTTGCCATCTTAGATTCGGACCCGTACGTCTCAATCCGTTATTTGATGTTATTCCTCCAGTACTGCAGCTAAGCAGTACTGAGCCTTCTCGACAAGACTTAAGCCCGATCATTCAGTTACTACTCGAAGAAAGCCAGCAACCGCGATGTGGACACGTGACAGTACTGAACCGGCTTGCGGAGGTGCTACTGGTGCATGTCCTGCGTTATGTTATGCAGCATCAGAAAATTGAATCCGGAGTACTCGCCGGTCTTGCTGACCTTCGACTGGCGCGGGCCATTACTGCCATTCATCTTCACCCCGATCAACGCTGGAGTGTGCAATCACTGGCCAATGAAGCGGGCATGTCACGTACAGCTTTCAATCAGTTTTTTCGCAATACAGTTGGCTGCACACCGGGCGAATACCTGATGCAATGGCGTATGCGACTAGCCTGCCGCTGGTTAGAAACCAGCCAGATAATGATCGGCCAGATAGTTGATCGCCTGGGGTACCAGAGCGAAACAGCATTCTTCCGGGCTTTCCGCCGACAAATTGGTATGTCACCCGGACAATATCGCGATAAGATTGCGGCTCTCAGTTAGTAGCAGTTTATTGTTAATGAACAAAGTTAAAACGATTGCCGTGATCGGCGCCGGTATCGTCGGTTGCAGTTGCGCCCTGTGGTTACAGAAAAAGGGTTATTCAGTGATTTTAATCGACCCTGAAAAACCCGGTTCGGGTACTTCATCGGGTAATGCCTGTACTATTGCAGACTATGGCTGCGTGCCGGTTAACAATCCGGCAATATTAAAAAAACTGCCGATATTAATGTTTTCCAGAAACAGTCCTTTGTCGGTTGATTTCGGATACGCTCTCACACATCTTCCCTGGATGCTGAGTTTTCTGTCTAATTGTCGAGCCAGAAAAGTTGCTGGCATTAGCCGGGCGCTCGGAATGCTACTACAGAAAACCTACGATGGCCTGGACCCTCTTATCGAGTTTTGCAACGCAAAAGCATTGCTGTCTCGTCAGGGCTGTATGTATCTGTATCGTAACAATAGTGAATATGAAGATGCACGCGCCTCAAATCAGGTTCGCAAAGATCATGGTTTTAATTTTATAGAAGTCGATAGCAATGAAATCCGTGAACTCGAACCCGGCCTGAAACTACCTTTTGCAAAAGGTTTACTATTCCAGGAGGCAACCCAGGTAGTAAACCCGCAATCGCTGACAACAAGATATTTCGAGACATTTCTGCAAAATGGCGGGCAATATCTAGCTTCCCGTGTAGAGGCAATCTCACATAGCGATAAAGGCCCTCTGGTACAGTTCGACGATGCAGAAAACTGTCAGGTCGACCGTGCAGTCATTGCGGCAGGGGCTTATTCGACACGCATAAAAGGTGTTGGCACGTCACAACTACCACTCGATACCGAGCGCGGTTACCACGTGCAATATCGGGACAGGCAGTCTCTATTAACTCGACCCGTTTGCTGGAATGCTGCCGGTTTCTATGCCACGCCGACCGACGAAGGTTTACGCTTCGCAGGCACAGTAGAAATCGCTGGTTATGGAGACCACAAAAACCCTCGAAATATCAGGCACCTGATTGAACACAGCCACAGGATGTTTGATTTACCAGAACAACCAGACCAGGACTGGCTTGGATTTCGACCCACCTTTCCCGATTCCCTGCCCGCTATCGGCTACAGCCTGAGTTCGGAATATGTGCTCTACGCCTTCGGACATCAGCATATCGGTCTGACCCTGGCCGGCATTACCGGTAAACTGATTTCGGAGATAATCAATAACGAACCACTTAGTCTCGATATTAAGGCTTTCAGTGCGCGCAGATTTCTGTAACAGCTTGAACAGTATCCTGAGCACCAGGTTTTTTGTGATAGACTTGCTCGAGTCATCTGATTGATAACAATTAATGACAATACTTCATCCAGCAAAATCACTTTTGTAAGATTCTTACTGAACTGGGTTTTAACATGAGATTTCACAATAAACGCGTCGTTATAACCGGTGGAGTCGGAGGTATTGGACAGGCACTAATCCAGTTATTTAGCCAGCAGGGAGCGAATGTCCTGTTTACCGACCGAAGTGAAGAAGACTGTGCTGAATTCACCCTTACTCTCGAAGCCCGGGGTACTCAGGTTGATTTTGTTTCGGCAGATCTTCGTAGCAAAGTAGATTGTGAAAATATAATCGATACCGCTATCGATACTATGGGTGGTGTCGATATATTGCTCAACAACGCCGGTGTGATACCTCGCGGTACCATACTCGAAACCTCAGACGATATGTGGTTCAGCGCTCTTGATATTAATCTCACAGCAGCATTTTATCTATGCCGCGAAGTCATACCACATATGCAGAAAAACGGCGGCGGTGCGATCGTCAACACTTCATCTACCTGGGGTTTATATCCAGGCCCGGGACATCTCGCCTACTGCACCAGTAAAGCGGCACTGGCCGCCTTAACCAGAAACCTGGGCCGGGATCATGCCGGCGACGGCATCCGTGTCAATGCGGTATGTCCCAACGAGGTAGACACACCGATGCTACGTAGCGGATTTACTCGACGCGGCATAGACCCCGATAACGGCATTCAGGAACTTGGAAAGACCGTCCCACTTGGGCATGTTGCGAAGCCCGAGGAAATCGCTAATGTGATTGCCTTTCTGGCCTCGGATGAATCGAGCTATGTCTGCGGTGAAACTGTTGAAGTAACCGGAGCCAAACCGGTTTACGGGTAGCCACTCAAATCAGCAGGCTATACGAGCCAGCTCCGCACTGGCCGTTACTACGAATCAGCGCAAATTATAAGCGTTAATATCGGGTTTATATTCCATTTTAGACTCAGGCCGGCGCCCTTCAAATAATGCTGCGAACATGGCCTTCAGCCTGTCATCCCCTTTAATCGGTATGTCCTTGAAATAACTATGATCGTCGTCAACATTGTGCGAAGTCACATTCAGATAAGTCGCATTGGGTTGATGCCATCTTTTGCTGCTTTTACGGTATTCGAATTATGTAAAAACCATCCGGAACACGTCTCCTTAATACCAGTCAATCTCCGTCTGGCTGATACAAATGTATCTCGCAATTATCCAACATACGCCCGATCATCGCGTTAAATGCATTGCCATGACCGACTATGGCCAGTGGTCGTTCTTCTATCTGACTTAAACCGGTTTCAAATTCAGCGATACGCCGCTGGAAGACGGCCTCGGGTTCGACAGAGATATTATTGTCGTTTTGTGGATCATGGTGCCACCAATGGTCTGCAAGATGGTCGAAGGACAGCATCGGAAAATCTCGTTTCAGTTCGCTGGGAGGTCGCCCCACGTCGCAACTATGGAGTAATAGCTCACGATGATTATCGACAACTGTGATTGGTGCGATATTATCGAAGATACACAAAGCGGTCTGTATTGCTCGGGTTAACGGGGAGGTAATTACCTGTTTTATGCCCAGGTCTGCGACCAGCTCCCTGGCTGCTACGGCTTGTGTGCGACCTTTGTTGGTTAACGGTGCGTCAAATATCATCGGATCGATTCGGCTCTCGTTAAAAGCGGCGTTGAATTGGGACTGGCCGTGACGAATCAGGTAGACAGGCATAA
>JAAEOZ010000521.1 GCA_024222685.1 Gammaproteobacteria bacterium
CAGATCGACGCCGCTCGCAGTATTCGAGCCCTGCTGGAGGGCTCTGCTATTCGCGAGTCACACCGCGACGATGATGAGCGAGTGCAGGATCCCTATAGTATTCGCTGCCAACCCCAGGTAATGGGCGCCTGTATTGAGCAGTTTCGACATGTCGCAGGCATCCTCGAGATCGAATCGAACGCGGTTACCGATAATCCTGTGGTTATCGTTGAGGATGGCTCGATTCTGTCGGGAGGGAATTTTCACGCCGAAGCAGTCGCGTTCGCGGCTGATCAATGCGCAATGGCTATTTCCGAGATAGGCTCAATTACAGAGCGTCGAATTGCTACTACAGTGGATCCGGCTCAGAACTATGGATTGCCTGCCTTTCTAACACCAAACCCAGGTTTAAACTCCGGATTCATGATCGCCGAGGTAACTTCTGCGGCGCTGATGGCTGAAAACAAACAGCGCGCCGTAGCCTGTTCGATTGATTCGACCCCGACAAGTGCCAATCAGGAAGATCACGTTTCGATGGCCTGCCATGGTGCTCGTCGATTATCCGGGATGAATGAAAACCTCGCCCATATCATTGCTATTGAACTGTTAACCGGTGTTCAGGGCATAGAATTTCGCCGACCGGTCCACACCAGCCCTGCTCTACTAAGGGTAGTAGAAGCGCTCCGGGGAAAAGTAAAACCGCTTGGAGATGACCGCTACCTGGCTGACGATATTGTCACTACGGCCGAGATGGTTAAACAACGAATCTTTACCGAGGCAATAGCGAATTTTAATCTGTTGCCTGAATTAGTAGCCTGATGCAACCACAGGCGACTATTGGACAAAGCCCGCTACTTTTAGCACAACCGCACGGTGGTAACTGGATCCCGGACAAGTTACTTAACAGGCTGAATTCTCTGGGCAGGGAAAAATCCGATGCTGACTGGCATATAGCTAAACTTTACGAGGGATTAGTCGACGAGGCTACCATAGTCAGTACGCCTGTTCATCGCTATGTTATCGACATGAATAGAAATCCGAGCGATGAATCGCTTTATCCCGGCCAGAATACTACCGCTCTTTGTCCAACATCGACTTTTGATGGTCAGGCTATATATTTGCCCGGGCAGGAACCCGATAGCGAGGAAATAGAGACTCGCCTACGACTCTATCATCAGCCCTATCACCAGCTATTACTTCAGCAGCTGGAAAGAATCAGACAAAAACATGGTTATGTCATTCTCTATGATTGCCACTCAATCCGCTCGGAAGTGCCTTTTCTATTCGAAGGAAAGTTACCCGATTTCAATATTGGGTCGAATAACACGACCACCTGCGATGCCGCAATTCAGCAACTGGTAGAAGCTGTCTGTGATAGTCAGCAACACTACTCCCGGGTTAGTAATGGCCGATTTAAAGGTGGCTGGACGACCCGGCATTATGGTAATCCGCAGGCGGGCTACCACGCCATTCAAATGGAACTGGCGCAGTGCAATTACATGCAGGAATCACCGCCCTGGACTTATCTGCCTGAGAAAGCCGATCAACTTCGTGATGTATTAAAGAGCATATTGCGCGCTATATCTGAATTCAGATAATCATTTTGTGTGGGGATGACTCAATCGTTTAAATATTTGGGGGGTTGCGTGGGTGGTTTTTCCACTTAGCGAACGTTTGAGAGGTTATGATTAACTTCCGGATTGTCCCATGGCGGACGTTCTGAGTGCTGGACATTATTTCCTGAGCTATTTGATAGCCGCTATCACCAACAATATTCACCAGCTCCACTCAGGAAATTTTGTTTTGTCTATAAATTTCCTGATTTTCATGACAGTAATATCCTTTTTTCAGCTACGGATAAGGTCTGGAATGTATCTACGGGCTGAATGAGCCACCGGTTCGGCATAACCCAGGCGGAACAGCATTTGTACTGTATGGCCTTCGGGGACACCCAGAAAGGCAAGGAACTCGCGTTGCAAGTCACTCATGTCGGCGTATTCCTGCAACACCTGACTCATGGGATGCATGGCGATGCCAAGTTCAGTCGCTCTCAGGTTAATACGCTCATAGGCCCTGCCTGTCAGCACCTGATCCAAGCGGGAATTACCACTAGTAGTGATCCAGCCGAAGGCGGCGGCTGAATTGGCCTGATCGGTGGTAATCTGTACTGCCTGGGCACCGAATTCAGACGAGTCAGTCTCGGTTGATTTACGATCCAGGAAGAAGGCTTCGGCGATGAATTTCATGACGCCGCCCATTCCGGTCTGGGCAACACCAAAGCCATCACGGAATTTCACCTGTTCCTCTTCATTGAAGCGGAACATAGCGATGGTTTCCATATCACGGGCCTTATCTGAGGTTTCGATTTTCATGGCCTTGGCGAGTATGGCCGCCAGCTTGCCTCGTTTAGTGGCACTATTTGTAAGACCGATGGACATATTCGGTGCGGTATTTGTCTGTCCCAGGGTATTCAATATCGCCTTGTCGATGGGAGTGTCATCATATGTACGTTTATTTGACTGCCTTGTCAGTATTTGTGTAAACAAAGAGTCTTTTGATACAGCCCTGTCCTTTTGCAGAGTGACCGATGCGACCGGCTTGTTTTCGACAACCGTGTTTTCGTAAATGCCCCTGGGGAAGTATTCGACATCAATACGATAACCATTTTCTGCCGCTGCCAGGTCTGCATTTTCAAGGAAGGTACCATGACCGATATGAATTTGACGAAACGGCGGATCAGTTTCAGGCAGCAATCGCGCCCGGTCCACGTAAAGATCGAAGCTTTCAGGACCCGTAAGGTCGATGATCCATGGCTGTTTATTGTGGGGATTGGGAGCCAGAATGG
>JAAEOZ010000522.1 GCA_024222685.1 Gammaproteobacteria bacterium
ACCGACGATGAAATCCGGGCGAAACCCGCTTTTGTAGATTTCCAGTCCCAGGCGAAAGGAGTCAATCAGCAGTTCGTGGGCGCCAATATAGTATTTGTCACTCATCGTTGAAGATCCGGTATAGCTCAAATGACGGCAGACGCGGAAAAATACCCCTTTTTAAAACAGCCTGCAATTATTTCAGCGCGTACTTATCGCGCCGACGCAGTCATTCTAATTCACTTGACTCCACCCCCCTGATCTCCGACATTCGATCAATGGTGATACTCACTGCTGTCCGGTTAACTTTCGAAAAACGCATAAAAATGTGTCTATCATATTGAATATAAGAGAATAATCAGAATAGGAATTTAATTCGATCCAAATTTGACGCCACCACAAATCAATGAGTTACACGCATATCATGTAAATTTTAACCGGACAGCTATCCATACGGTGCAATCCCGCTAAATTGGCCACTGCTAAGCAGCCATGTTTTCGGGAGCACCGCCATGCCAAGAGAAGCCTATGTGTTTTCACAATTTCTACGCCTTCTTCCTCGCTATGAATTTCAACGTATCGTAGAAAAATACAATGGTGACTATCGCACAAAACAATTCAAATGCTGGCATCAACTGAACTGTATGTTGTTCGCCCACATCCGCCAGGAAAAAAGTCTGCGTGACATCGACATCGCACTCAACGCACATGCCAGTAAGCTCTATCACATCGGCATACAGCAATGTCCTAAAAGTACCTTGGCCGATGCCAATGAACGCCGTGATTACCGCATCTATGAAGAGTTTGCCAAGACCCTCATGCAACATGCCCGCCGAGTGTATGCCGGC
>JAAEOZ010000523.1 GCA_024222685.1 Gammaproteobacteria bacterium
AACTTCAGTGTTGCATTAATTAAAGGATCAAATTTGGGATAACCGACAATTTCCCACTCAGGTATATGCTGTAGATAACCCGATTTCTCGACTTTATCCCTGGTTTTTTCACCTGGAAACAAAACCAGATCGTAAACCAGTATCTTCAGCGACTCGACGTAATTCTTGTCTGACAAACCACCATGAAATATTTCGATTGCCTTGCCCCGATATAGTGTGTGGTAACTAGGATACAGAACGACACGAATTCGATGACTAACAATCAGTCTTTGAGCATGTCGTTCGTCATCACAGAGATAGGCCTCAATATTCAGTTCTTTATAGCTGGATTGCAGGGTATCGAAAATTTCCGGGTTACAGGTTAGAACTATACCCCCCAGCTCGCCATGTAATCGAATCACTGGTGGAATATGCTGCGTATCGGTAACCAGAAAATAGCCAATTTTGTAATCTTTTTTCATGCGGAATAAGAACTGTATTCAACTATTCAATTGAGTCTGTAAAAGTATAAAGCAGTCAAATATTGATTGATATGCTATCGCCTGCCTGTCCGCTATTTGTTTGCTTCAGATTTCAGTAATTTGATTTATTGTTGCCAATATCACTGTATGATTCTCACTCTTTAAATCACGTTTTACCAAATCGATATGAACTGGCAAAAAAGGCGTGAGCGGTTCCGCGCTCAACTCAATCAGAATGTATGCGTTTATCCAGGTTCGGTTTTTGATCCGATTTCTGCACGTATTGCCGAACAACTGGGTTACGAAATCGGCATGTTTGCCGGTTCGGTGGCCTCTCTGACCGTACTCGGTGACCCCGATCATATACTGCTTACACTCAGCGAATTTACTGATCAGGCCTACCGAATCAATCGTGCCGGCCAACTCCCCTTACTGGTGGATGCTGACCACGGTTACGGTAATGCTTTAAACGTAATGCGAACCGTAGAAGAGCTTGAAACTGCCGGTGTTGCCGCCCTGTCTATCGAAGATACTGAATTGCCACGTTCATTCGGCGCTGGCGGTAAAACCCGTTTGATTTCGATTGACGAAGGAACCGGAAAAATGCGGGCCGCTGTCGCAGGCCGCCAGGACCCAGCATTGGTTATTGCTGCGCGCAGCAGTGCAATAAAAGTGAATGGTCTCGAAGATACCCTGACCAGAATCGAGGCTTACCAAAAGACCGGCGTCGATGCTATTTTCCTGATCGGCGTATCCAGCAGGCCGCAACTGGAGGAGATCTCAAAGATTTGTACACTGCCAGTCATTCTCGGTGGCGCCGCAGCAGAGCTAAAAGATCTGGACTACCTGGCATCGATGGGTGTTAAAATCTGCCTGCAGGGGCATCAACCTGCTATGGCAGCCATACAGGCAACCTATAACACGCTAAAGGCATTACGGCAGGGTACTAAACCAGCAGAACTTGAAGGTATAGCCGATAATCATTTGATTGATCGGCTATGCCGAAATCCAGAATTCGACGGCTGGATACAGGACTACCTGGAATAGTAGCTAGCAACCGGCAACTTAATTCCCGTTTTTACAATGTTTCACTCGCAATCAAGACAATCATTCCAGTCACTGTCGCAATCACAACATTGTCGGTCAACCACATCAAACCAACCACACAGGCCATAGCGGTAATTTCTGCGATATTGCCCTGCCGCACAGCAGGCACCAGAATCGCCATAAACGCGCAACCAGGTAGCGCTTCAAGTATTGGTCGAAGCCAGCCGATATGTCGGATCTGTAATCCAACCAGATATCCACTCAGCCTGGTAGCGTAAACTATGGCAGCCATCATGCCGATAGCAACAAGAACAGGATATTGCTCAAGCATGTTTAAACTGCCTGCGGATAACCGCAGCAACCACTCCGATCACCACCGACAAAATTAATATCAGATAATTTGGCGTACCTGTCTCAAACAATAAAAGAGCAGCTACACCGGATACAATCCAGGGTGTGGGATCGGACTTCGAACCTTTGGCGAATAACATCATCATCGTTGCCATTACCAAAGGCCCGGCGAAATCGAGTGAACTCAGCCTGGCACCGGCAAACCAGGTGGCGACATTCAAACCAAGCCAGCTCGAGCTCAACCAGCTAAACATTAAGGCAATGCCATATCCGGTCACATAACCAAGCCGGTCTACCGATTCATCCTGCTTAAAGGATGTCACTACTCCAGGGTCGTTGAGGATAAATAACCAGACGATTCGCCTACCAAGACCATGACCGTCAAAATGATGCGTCATCGACATGCCGAGCAGTATATTTCGGCTACTGACTAAAGCCACCGACAGCGCGATAGTACCGAGTGGCAATGGCGATTGCCAGAATTCCAGCGAGGCAAATTGCGCAGAAGCGCTAAACACGGAAACACTCATCAGCATGGAATACCAGTGGCTCACACCAGCAGACGAAGCAGCAATGCCAAACATTACCCCAAACAGGAAGGTCGAAATAAAGTAGGCTGTCGATGAACGAATGCCCAGTATCAGGCTCTGGCAGGTGGACATATAGGAGTTTTTGATTCCGGCGAAAAGCAGGCAGTATAAAGCAGTCGATAAGCGATATACCAGCTAGTGTTAAACCAGAATAGATATCCCGTAAGATCGTTTCCAGGTCTGGCTGTAACTCAGGTATTTAAGCAGGATCTGCGAAATTGAGATAAATATCGAAAATATGGGTAATCGGGACAATTATCAGGATCAGAAATATCTATTTCATTTATTACCAAAAAACCGGCCTAGCAATTCGACCAGGCTCTTAACTCTCGATATTTGATCATCATCGTAATAGTCAAGATTGGCTGTACCATCCAGAATCAGCTGTCGATTCCCCGTCATATCAGTGTTTTCATTTGTTTCTGTATCTTCGAGGTAAAACATAGCTATGTCCTTCAAATTCACGTGACATTATTTTTGCACGACGAATTTCCTATTAGTGTGGATCGTTTCACGCTTAAGGTAAAACATCAATAAGGACTTCAAGTTTTTTATAACGCCGAATTTTTCTAAACAGTTACCCCTGAAAGCTTTCCAGTATCGAATTAAAGGTCGTACTCGGCCGCATAATCGCTTTCATTTTTTCCATATCGGCATGGTAATAGCCGCCGATATCAACAGAACCTCCTTGAACCGCGTTCAACTCATCGAGTACTTTCTGTTCATTTTCTGAAAGACTTTTGGCCAGTAATGCAAACTGAGCCTTTAACTCAGCATCTTCATCCTGCTCGGCAATTGCCTGCGCCCAGTACAGTGCGAGGTAAAAATGACTGCCCCGGTTATCCAGCTCTCCAGTTCGACGCGATGGTGATTTATTATTGTCGAGTAACTTCCCGGTCGCTTCATCGAGTGTCCTGGCTAGAATGGTGGCTTTCGGATTATCCGCTTTAATACCGACATCTTCGAGCGATACCGCTAGCGCAAGAAATTCTCCGAGTGAATCCCAGCGCAAATGATTTTCTTCGAGTAATTGTTTAACGTGTTTCGGTGCTGATCCACCGGCACCGGTTTCAAATAATCCGCCACCGGCCATCAGCGGCACAACAGACAACATCTTGGCACTGGTACCCAGTTCCATAATCGGAAATAAATCGGTGAGATAGTCACGCAGAATATTACCGGTAACTGAAATGGTGTCTTTACCACGAATGATACGTTCGAGCGTATAACGCATGGCACGTTGCTGCGACATAATTTCGATATCAAGATCCTCGGTATCGTAATCCTTGAGATACTTCCTGACCTTTTTGATCAATTCCATTTCGTGTGGGCGGTAATCATCGAGCCAGAATACCGCAGGAATACCCGATTGCCGAGCTCGGCTTACGGCCAGTTTTATCCAATCGCGGATCGGTGCATCTTTGGTTTGACACATTCTCCAGATATCACCTTCCTCAACATCCAGTGCAACTAAAATACTGCCATCTTCATCGACAATTCGCGCAAGCCCGTCTTCGGGTATCTCAAAAGTCTTATCATGAGAGCCATACTCTTCCGCCTTTTTCGCCATTAGCCCGACATTGGGACAGGTGCCCATGGTTACCGGATCAAAAGCACCGTGGGTTTTACAGAAATTGATCATTTCCTGGTAGATCCGTGCGAAGGTACTTTCCGGCATTACCGCCTTGGTATCCTTAGGTCGACCATCGGCGCCCCACATCTTGCCACCGGAACGAATCATGGCAGGCATGGATGCATCGACGATCACGTCATTCGGTGCATGCAAATTGGAAATACCTTTTTTGGAATCAACCATTGCCAGTTCCGGACGATGCTCATGACAGGCATGCAAATCATGCTCAATCTCCTCACGCACGGATTCAGGCAAATCTTCAATTTTTTCGTAAATACTACTGATGCCGTTATTCGGGTTGGCGCCTAGCCTATCGAATAAATCGCCGTGTTTTTCAAACGCATCCTTGTAGAAAATCTTTACCGCATGACCGAAAACAATCGGATGAGAAACTTTCATCATAGTGGCTTTAACATGCAATGAAAACATCACGCCGGTCTCTCTGGCGTCTTCCATCTGCTCTTCGTAAAAATCACACAGGGCTTTTTTGCTCATGAACATGCTATCGATAACTTCATCCTTGAGTAATGCTGTATTTTCCTTGAGCACAATAGTTTTACCACTTTTAGTAACCAGATCCATGGTTACCTGGCAGTCTTTTTCGATCACCATACTCTTTTCGCTGGAATAAAAATCGCCACCATGCATATGCGAAACGTGGGTGCGCGAGGCCTGGCTCCATCTCGCCATCTTATGCGGGTATTTCTGCGCATAACGTTTTACCGCTGGCGGTGCACGCCGATCCGAATTGCCTTCACGCAATACCGGATTGACAGCACTACCGAGTACCTTTCCATAGCGTTTTGCGATAGCTTCCTCTTCGTCGTTCTGGGGGTCTTCTGGATAATCCGGGATATTGTAACCCTGGGCCTGCAACTCATTAATTGCGGTCGACAATTGCATTACTGCAGCACTGATATTCGGCAGTTTAATGATGTTAGTATCCGGCTTTTGTGTCAGCCGACCCAGTTCGGTCAGGTTGTCGGGAACTTTCTGGTCTTCGTTCAGGCAATCCGAAAATTCTCCAAGAATTCGGGCAGCTACTGAAATATCGCTCTCGTCGATCTCAATATCGGCGCAGGAGGTAAAGCTACGGACTATAGGCAGCAGTGAACAGGTTGCGAGCAACGGGGCTTCATCGGTTAACGTATATATAATCTTTGACTTACTCATAGGCTTCACTATCCCCTGTTCTATCTAAATGTTGGCTATCAACTATTTTAAAGATATCAATCTAATAAACAAAATCTTATCGCTTCCATCCTTATAACCATAGCTGTCGATTAATCTCTTTACTGAAATCAAACATAGTCTACAGTATCAGGCTTCGCATGCTTTTCCTTTTTAAAAACAATCAGCCCCCGGTGGTAGTTTAAACTTCATGCTAAAACTCATTCGCCAGGAATGGCAGCTTCTGCTGTTTGCCTTTCTGATGACTTTCTGGTCATCACCCGGTCAAACATTTTTCATTTCTCTGTTTAGTGGAGAAATCCGCACCGATTTAAATTTAAGCGACGGTGAATTCGGCGGTATTTATTCACTCGCTACCTTACTCAGCGCCATCATCATGGTATGGAGCGGTACGCTGGTCGACAGAGTAGATTTAAAACAGTTTTCCATCGCTACCGTATTAGGACTCGGTATCGGTTGTGGCCTGATGTCGATCAGTAATGGCATAGCGAGCCTGTTCATCGGCATATTCATGCTCAGGCAAATGGGCCAGGGGCTAATGTTTATCACCAGCACTACTGCTGTGGTTCGATATCTTGATTCGGATAAAGGCAAATCGACTGCACTGGCTGGTATGGGCTATGCTGTTTCCGAAGCGATTATGCCAATCTTCATCGTAGCGTTGATTCTGTGGTCAGGCTGGCGTACCAGCTGGCAGGTAAGCGCAATCCTGCTGATCACATTCATGGTACCATCAATCATATATCTGCTACGTAATCATGATCAACGCCATCAGCACTATTTAGATCAGGTATTGCGCGAACAAACAACCAGTATATCAAATCAGCGGAAACGACAATGGACACGCGCTGAAGTCATCCGCGATAAATATTTTTATCTTTTTGCACCGGGACTGATGTCACAGCCATTGATGTTCACCGGTTTTATTTTTCATCAGGTACATCTGGTTGAAAGCAAAGGCTGGTTGTTAACCGCCTGGGCATCACTATTCATCGTGTACGCTCTGGTATCCGTCGCTACAAAATTTATCACCGGCTTCTGGGTTGATCGACTAGGCGCGATCAGGCTAGTATCCTGGGTCAGCATCCCGATGGCCTTCGGTTTGATCATTCTATCATTATCATCAAACCTGTTCTGGGGTGGCGTCTTTCTGGTGTTAACTGGTATTACTGTCGGATTTCAATCGACAGTTTCGGCACCTTTCTGGGCCGAGATGTACGGTAGCAAACACCTTGGTTCGATAAAATCACTAGGGGCCGCAATAATGGTTTTCTGTACCGCAATATCTCCTTTCCTGTTCGGCTGGTTAATCGATAGAGGGCTTAGTATTGAAAGCCTGGCCATGGCAAGTGCCGGATATATTTTTATCACTTCTTCACTGGCTTACTATGCTTATCGGCTGTTGACCGGGGAGCGCGGGTTTATATAAGCTGCCAGGGTCTTGCGGGTCGTAGGGGATCGATTTATCACGCCTGTTTCGGTAAGCTGTTTAAGTTTGCTAGTCAATGCCAGGAGGATTATTTGTGACTACAGGAACCACAATTAGCGCATGATTGCGCGAGGTATTATCCGAACCAC
>JAAEOZ010000524.1 GCA_024222685.1 Gammaproteobacteria bacterium
GCGATCATACATTAAATTTGTAACTTAGCAACAAAAATATACCAATAAAGCAACATATATTTAAATTAGTGGTATTTGCACGACTATATAAGCTATAACACCATCACATGCGTCTCTAAAATACAACATAATATTGTCCCTATTCCATCAATCGTGCTATTCGAATGAATGAGTTGATATTTAGTCAGAGTAAATGGCGCGCTTCAGGGGCTCCAGTTGATTTTCGTACCTCTTCCATAGCGCAACCGAATCCTTATAAATGGGGCGACGAACCTGTGCATTGCTAGCCGTACGAACTTTTCGACGAGTACTATAGAAATTCAAACAGGCATCGTCCCACGGCAGGTGGCAGTAATCTAATAGTAACCGTACCTGCTTTTCCGCATCGGCTACCAATGTTTCGTAATTAAGATCGTAAATCTGACCCGGTAAGGTTATCTTCCAGTAATCCATTAAATCCAGATATAGCCGATAGTATTCACCCAGTTCAGTTAAATCATATGAATAGTTGTGCGTACTGGCAAAATAATTCTTGAAAATAGACAGGCAATTATCCATCGGATCGCGGATACAGTTAACAATGCGAGCATTTGGCAATATCGCTTTTATTAAGCCGATATATCTAAAATTGTGCGGCATCTTGTCTGTAATAAAAATAGCATTGCTCGAATAACGTCGAATTGCTGCAATATATTTTCCGCCGAGTTCGGCCAGATCGACCACGCTCTGGCAGGCGGCCGATTCAGGATATTCCATACTCGGCTCCGGCGAAGGTATCGAATCGGCCAGTTTGGATAAGTCGGATAATTCACCCGCACCATAAACCTGTGGGTGGCTGGCAAGAATTTGCTCCGCAAGGCTCGTCCCTGAGCGGGGCATACCTAAAATGAAGATGGGCGTGGCATCCGGATCACCTGCTCCAGAGATATCAGACATGTATTCTGCTGAAAACACCTGTTTAATCCGTGCGAAAAACCTTTCGGTTTCTGATATCGAGTAATCGAGAGTCTCGCGTTTCAATTTGGTTGCCTGCAATATAAAGTCCATCGATTTTTCGTACTCCGCTAAATCTTCATAGGCTTTACCTAGACCAAATGCCAAATGCATTTGCCGATCGGCGCTGGAATCAGGGCTATAGAATAAGGACTCCATCTTGCGAATATCGTCATCAAATTCGGAAAAGTGTTTGTTTTTTGTCAGGCACCGGTAGGTATCGCCATTGTCAGAATCCACCACTAGCGCTTCCCGCAAGGCTGTGATCGCCTTTTCGATTTCACCAAAGTCCGACAAAACCTTGCCGAGGCCGAGTCGGGCGTCTTTATGCTTCGGGTCTATTTCAATGGCTTTGCGATAAGCGGCGGTGGCTTCTTCGAGTCCACCCTGTTCGCTATATGCGTTACCCAGGCCGTTGAGTGCTTCAACATGGTTCGGGTCAATATCGATTGCCCGCTGGTAAGCTTCTATTGCAGATTCCGTACACGCCACATCGGTATAGGCATTTCCCAGTCCGTTAAATGCATCTTTATGCCGAGGATTTATTTCTACTGCTCTGAGATAGGCGGGAATGGCTTTCTCTGGCTGATCCATCGCTTTAAATGCATTTCCCAGGCCATTAAAGGCCTCTATATGTTCCGGATCTATCTCGATGGCTTTAAGAAACTGTTCAATAGCTTCTTCCGGTTTGTCTAGATCGATTAGCAGGCTGCCTAAATTGTTACGGTTATCCGCCATTTCAGGGGCGAGTTTAATCGCCTGCCTGTAGGGTTCTTCCGCGTCGCCAAATTGCCCAAGATCTCTTAATGCATTGCCCAAATTAATGAAGTTGCCAATAAATTCAGGGTCTCCGGCTATTGCTCTTCTGTACCAGTCAATCGCTAGTTTCAACTCCCCTTGCAACTGTAATGCATTACCCAGGTTATGTTGTAGCATCGGGTGTTTTGGTAACAAACCCTGCGCCTTTTTAAAGGCTACAACTGCATCTCGAAGTTGCCCCTGGGCCAACAGCACGTTGCCCAAATTATTGTAGGCCTCTACAAACTTTTTATCCGACTTAATTGCCTTGTGGTAGGCGCGCTCTGCCTCAGCTAACTTCCCGCTATTCTGAAATGCAACTCCATCCTGGTAACATTTTATCGATTTGGTCCTATTCACGTTATTGATAACCGCCAGTTAATCGTTAATGATTGCCTGTAAAGGCTGCAATTGTCTTTCATATCGCTTCCATAGCTCGATTGAGTCTCTATAAATCGGTTGTCGCACCTGTGCATTGCTTGCGGTACGAACGGCTCGACGTTGTTTATAAAACAACAGGCAATCATCACTCCAGTCGAGATCACAGAATTTAAGCATTTGCGCTACCTGGTCTTCAGGATCAGTAATGAGCTGTTCGTAATTTAAATGATAGATAAACCCTGGTAAAACCCTTTCCCAGTGCGCCATTATATCGCGATACAGTCTGTAATATTGACCCAACTCACCGAGCTCATAGGAAAAATTGAGTGTGCCGATAAAATAATTTTTAAATAATGACAGACAGTTATCCATAGGATCCCGAGTGCAGTGGATTATTTTAGCCTCTGGCAGAATTAGTTTGATAAACCCAATCAATAGAAAGTTCTGTGGCATTTTATCGGTAATGTATCGGCATTTCTCGGATTGCATACGAATATTATCTATATAACATTTACCCAAATCGACCAGGCCGTCCTGATCGAGGCTAGGAACAGTCATTGGGAAGCTATTAGAAGTACCTGCCGCATCAAATGATTTTGCTAAATTAGACAATAATGGTAACTCGCCAGCGCCATATACATCGATATGGCTGGCCAGAATTTGTTCGACCAGACTCGTTCCTGAGCGCGGCATACCCAAAATAAAGATCGGCGTCGAATCTGGGTAACCCCATTGATTTCGACTTTTTAAAAACTCCACTGAAAATATTTCTTTAATATGATTGAAATAACTTTCTGCCTGAGAAATCGAAAAATCAAGCATCTTACGTTTAAGCCGATTGGCCATGAGAATGTAATCCATGGATTTTTCAAACTGACCTATGTCTTCAAACGCCTTGCCCAGTGCAAATGCCAGATGCATTTTTTGCTCGGCATTAATACTGCCATCGGCGTACAGAACCTCCATCGCCACACTATCTTCATCTTCTACTGAAAATTTCTTCAACTTGGCAAGTGAGCGATAGGCATCTGCATAACCCGGGTCAATTTCAATGGCTTTGCGAAAGGCGGATATGGCTTGCTCAATCTCGCCACTGTCGCTAAACATGTTTCCCAGCCCATTGTGCGCATCCCTGTAACCCGGCGCTAAATCAATGGCTTTGCGGTAGCATGATATCGCCTGCTCGATCTCACCATGATAGCCAAAAGCATTGCCTAAGCCATTATGTGCTTCGTAATGGCCAGGATTTATCTGCACGGCTCGCTCAAGATGGGTAATAGCTTGCTCATAATCAGCCAGATCAATTAACAAAGCGCCCAGATTATAGTGGCAGTCGGCCGAATCAGGCGAGATTTCGACGGCATGTTGATAGGCTGACAAGGCTTCCTGTAGTTTTCCTAGATGACGTAAAGCGTTACCCAGGTTTATATAATTACCAACGAACCCAGAGTCACCTTCAATGGATTTATTATACCAGTGCACAGCAGCGGAATTATCCCCTGACACCTGTAATGCCCGAGCTAGATTATGTTGAAGCATAGGATGTTGGGGCAACAATCTCTGTGCTTTTCGAAATGCGTTGGCAGCTTCTTTTACCTGACCTAAATCCATTAGCACGTTTCCAAGATTATTATAGGCCTCAGTAAAATCAGGATTAAACTTTATCGCCTTTCTATAGGCATTTCGCGCCGAGGATAAATTCCCTTTTTGCTGATATCCACAACCTTCCCGATATAACTTTATCGCCTTATTGCTAGTCATCACGTTTACTAGCCCAATGACTGGGACTAATTTGAACCTCTTTAAATCTTCCTGGAACTACTGCAAGATATACCAAACCTAAGCATTAGACTCTAAAATATTGAGATTTTTTTACAACCCTTTCCAGAATATATGAAAGTTGCCTTCTATGCCCCGATGAAGTCGCCCAGGTCGCCGACCCCTTCGGGAGACCGCCTTATCGGTCGATTATTAATACGAGCCCTGGTCAATCAGAATATTGATGTCGAACTCATGAGTCAGTTCCGAGCCTACAATCGTGATGGTAATAATATCCACCAGCAGCGTTTACAGTCTGTAGGGCAAAAACTGGCAGGCAGATTGCTTCGACAAATAATGAAAAGACCACCCGCTGATCGACCAGATATCTGGTTTACCTATCACTTATATCACAAGGCTCCAGACTGGATCGGCCCCAAAATTGCACGAGCTTTAAACATTCCGTATGTCGTTGCAGAAGCATCTTTCGCACTAAAACAGACTAACGGCCCATGGCGTCTGGGACATGATGCCGTACGACGAATACTGGCTGAAACCGACCTGGTTATTGGATTCAACAGTCAGGACAGACCCGGTGTTACTCCGTGCCTTGCACAACCAGAGCGATATCAATATATCCCGCCGTTTCTAGACGCAGCAAGATTTCAGGCGGCGGCACTGGATAGTAAGCGATACAGACAAGAAGCCATCAATCAACTGGATCTGGATGCGAGTGCCCCTCTACTACTAACCGTTGCCATGATGCGTGAAGGTGATAAGGTCGAATCTTATCAAGTCCTGGCAAAATCATTGGCGTTAATCAGCGAATTGCCCTGGCAGCTCCTGGTTGTAGGAACAGGTCCTGCCAGGGAAAAAGTACAATCCATGTTTTCGAGTTTATCTGAACGAATCTACTGGATGGGAGAAGTCCAGGGGGAACGTTTAGCGGAATACTACGCTGCAGCTGACCTTTTCATTTGGCCAGCGGTAAAGGAGTCCCCTGGAATGTGTTTTCTTGAGGCCCAGGCAGCAGGAACAGCCGTCGTAGGCAGCAATGGTGGTGGTGTACCCGATGTAGTTCTGCATGGCAAGACCGGTTTACTGAGCAGACATCTTGACGAAAAAGATTTCGCCAGGCAAGTTAGACTTTTATTGCTAGACAAAAATCGAATGGCCTTGATGGGTGAGTCGGCAACGCTTCACATCGCTAGAAATCATCGAATCGAAGTGGCAGGTCTCCGACTGGAACGGCTACTGCGGGGATTACTCCATTGACACAATTATTGTTGATTCGACATGGCCAGACGACCTGGAACATCGAAAATCGCCTACAGGGACAATCTGATTCTCCATTGTGTGAATCTGGGCGAAATGAAATTCGCAGTTGGGTTATACCTGACGAGTTTATCGATTTCACCTGGGCCAGTAGCCCGCTACAAAGAGCCGTTGAAACTGCCCGGATACTGGGTCATGATGTGGAAATCGTAGAAGAACTTAAGGAGATGTCCTGGGGACGCTGGGAAGGCAAAAACTGGCAGGAACTACAAATACGCCTAGGCAAGGAAACCATGAAATGCTATGGTGCTAACAGTCTTGATTTCAAACCGCCTGATGGTGAAAGCCCACGCGAATTACAGGCCAGGCTTATTCCATGGTTAACAATTTTGCGAGTTCCAACCGTCGCCGTTTGCCACAAAGGCATAATTCAGGCCATTTATTCAATGGCTAGCGGTTGGGATATGCAAGATAAACCGCCTGTTAAAATTCGAACCGGCTATGCTTATCTGTTCGAAATTAAAAATGGTTATCCATGTATTGTTAAGATGTCTATACCCTTGCAACAAGACTAAACTTGAAAAGTGCCTCGTGAGCTTTATCTAAAAACCTACCATTAGGCACTTCGAATTCCACTTTAATCAAAGACTATTTATAAAAACCAGATGAAACAACTTTTCGACTTCTTTCCAATAGTCTTATTTTTTATTGTTTACAAATTCTATCTCGATCTGCCCGACGAATTGATACTCGGTGTTAACGATTTGATTCCGTTCATGCGTTTAACCCCCGGTGAATCTACCGATGCAATTTACCTGGCCACATTAGTGGCTATCGTGATAACGCTTATTCAGGTAGCTATCGCCGCCATAGTCGTTAAAAAAGTAGAGAAAATGCCGCTAATAACTTTGGCATTATTAGTTGTATTTGGTGGTGCAACATTATTTTTTAAGGACCCTTTATTCATCCAGTGGAAGCCAACTGCGATCAACTGGTTGTTTGCGTTAGTATTTGCGGGCAGCCATTTTATTGGTAGCAGGCCTCTGGTACAACGTATGATGAGTCAGGCACTCGACATCGAAGACCCCGCAGTCTGGGTGAAGCTAAATGCCGCATGGGTTGGCTTCTTTTTAATTTCAGGCGTTGCAAACCTGCTCATTGCACCCGAAATAGATCCTTTAAATTTGCAGTTTAGTGAAGACGCCTGGGTGGATTTTAAATTATTCGGATTGCTCGGTCTGACAGTAGCATTTGTAGTTGCACAGGCATTTTATCTGGCAAAATTTATACCATCAACTTCTGGAGAAACAAAATAATGTTATATAGCATTGTTGGAACTGATGTCGAAAACAGCCTGCAAGCAAGACAAAATGCAAGACCAGATCATATCGGCAGGCTGATGGCTTTAAAAAATGCTGGTCGACTCATATTAGCGGGGCCCAATCCTGCGATAGATACCGAAAATCCGGGAGAAAATGGATTTTCCGGAAGTATTATCATTGCAGAGTTCGCGTCTCTCGACGAGGCTAAGGCATGGGCCGACGGGGACCCTTATATTGTTTCAGGTGTCTATCAGTCCGTTATAGTTAAGCCATTTAAGCAGGTTTTGCCTTAATCGTTGTTAAACATCCGACCACTTATCTCTCTAAGAAGCTGATCTTCAGATTCAATACGTTCAGCCAATGCTTCGCCAATGACTGATAGATCCTGGTGTAATCCATTAAAGCTTTCATTATCATCTACACCATCATATTTGTCGTTAAAATCGACAAACTTCTGAGTGGTTACAGAAATTGCTGGGTAAACACGATTTGCAATTTTACTAACGCTCGCCCGTCTTTCCTTTCCGTCAATTATACGCTCGTAAATCTCAAAGTGCCCAAGTGCGGTATAATCTACAAGTGTCTGACTAAATGATTTAAGCTGTCTAACCATCACGTCAATGTCAGTAGTTTCGGGATCCAGGTCTGCCAGCTCACACATCATAACAAGTACTTCCTGACGCTCGGTCAACAACTCGTTTATTGTATGTGTCTGTCGATGTCTACGGTCATTTTCATCCGAAATTTTCTGCGCAATTTCGGCGATAGTATTAATCTGTGAATCACCCACACCTGGCCCCTCAATATTCGTAAGCTATAATTATATAAGAACACTCTCAACGAATACTTTCGAGTCTTCCACAAAATTGCTTATACTTCACTGATTTTAGACAATTATTTCCCAATATCATGCCATAGATTTTGACTATGCGCGACATCAACCTACGGTATAAGTTAATGTTTTTTATATTTAGCCTAATTACACCGAAACAGAAAATTCATCATGACATCAGATATCGATAAAAAACTACGTAACCTTGAGTCTCTATACAGCGAACAGGAATACACCGTTATGACGCTGAACAACATAGTTAGCCGCCAGGATCAGGAAATTTCCCGTCTGGGTGATGAACTGCAATGGATCAAACGTCAACTATTAACGCTAAAGGAACAACTACCAAACGACACGACTAGTTTATCTGACGAAAAGCCGCCACATTATTAGAACAGGTTTCGATGACAACTAACTTTCCCATACCGTCGTTTGCTAATGAAGTAGATGTAGAAACACACGCTGAATTTGTCAGAGTATCATTAAAAGACTCGAGTCAAATACTAACCTTTGATCATAGTTTTCACGAGAAAACGTTGTTTTACAGGCGTATAGAGCCAGCAGGCCAGGCACTTTTAAAGGCTTGTTCAAACAAACAGCGTAGCATTCTCACCATCCTTGATCTCACTGCAGGCTGGGGGATCGATGGATTTATACTTGCTCAACATGGCAAGCAGGTGACTATGCTTGAGCAGAATTCTCTTTTAGTATCGATTCTGTCGGTCTCGCTAGATTTAGCCAGAGGATGCACTCGCACAAAATCAGCTGTAAATAGAATTACCCTGAAAGCCAGTAACAGCCTCAACTACCTGCGCGCTTTGGGTAGTCAGGATAGCTTCGATTGCATTTACATGGATCCCATGTTTCCAGACCGCAGGTCGGGTGCCAAACCAGCTAAGGACATGCAATTACTGCAAAAATTAACTGAAAATATGGATATAACACATTGTTTTAACCTGGCACTGGATAAAGCAACTAATCGCGTTGTAGTAAAAAGACCGACCAGGGCTAACACACTAACATCAAAGAAGCCGGATTTTACCTATAAAGAAAAAACAATACGATTCGATGTCTACCTGACCCGGTGACTAATCTCGAAAATTATTGAATTGTAACGGAACACCCAGATTTGCATCTTTAAGTAACTGCATAACCTGCTGTAAATCATCACGCTTCTTACCTGTCACCCGGACTTGTTCACCCTGTATAGCTGCCTGAACTTTAAGTTTCGAGTCTTTTATTACTTTTACAGCTTTGCGTGCAACATCTTTATCCAGCCCTTCTTTAATCTGCACCAATTGTCGAGCACGTTTGTTCATTTCGATAACTTCTGCATACTCGAGACAATCCAGATCAATTCCCCGCTTCGACAATTTTTCGTTTAATATCGGTGACATTTGTTTTATCTGAAAAGCAGATTCTGCTTCCATAGTTAACTGGTTATCAGACAGTTCTACTTTAGCGTTCGAACCTTTGAAATCGTATCTCGTGCCCACCTCTCGATTGACCTGATCAATGGCATTGGCAAGTTCATGGTGATCTATCTCGGAAACAGTATCGAATGACGGCATAAGCTATTACTCAGCTCGCTTCTCAATCAGTTGCTGATTAATTCTACCAGCCGTTTTCAAATAAGCCTTAAGGGGTATGATTTCTTCAGGATACAATTCTGCCTTCTTAAGCATTTTCGGTACGTGTTTTTTCCATTTTGCTGAGGTAATATTATCCACCTGTCGCGCCCGGTGGCATTCCGTACAAAAATTCAGGTAAATCTCACGGCCCTGCCGATGTTGGTTGGTTTCTTCTTCAGTGAGATTTGCCTCAGCAATGAAGAGTTCATCGACAGGCGGGGCTAACACTTTGATCGGAGTACAACCAGCAAGAAAGATAAGGCAAGTTACAATTAGCGTATTTTTCATTGTGTCCCCTTCGTTATTTTGGTCTAAGTATTTTTTGGTCGTATTCTATAATTATGCAATAAATCGATAAATGTTATACCAGAATTTTAATTCGGTAAACTACGCTCCACTAATAATTCCAGTCAAAAACTGTGGTTAAGTCTGCTAAATACGGCCCATAAATAAATCCAAATCGGTATTCCCGTATCAGGATCGGGCGGAAGTGGTCGTTCGAATTGGCAAGCAAATAACATAGGCGGCTTAGTATTCCCTGCGTTCGCCTTTGTACAGGTCAGTTTTTATACCAAATGGGACCTCACGTCCTACTATCGCTTCAAGTAGCTTCAGTTCGATATCCGTATGATTTATGAATGGTGCCTTACGAATATGTGTACCACCGACTGGTTTATTCGAAATATACTTTGGTTCTTCGTGGTGCTTAGTACTGATAATCTCAGAATCATCCAGATTATTACTGGATGACAATCCGACCTCGCCATAACAGGTGCAGAAGTAAGTCAAATCCGGTTCTGTTTCCATATAAACACCTGTCCCACGTATACCGATGGTAGCGGTAGTCGAAAGCATAGTTAAAGGCTGATTCTGTTTACGTCTGCCAAAAACTGACAAAAGTCCCCCGGTTATCAAACGCAGAGCATCGACAAAAAAACCACTACCCTCAATTTGCATTTTACTGTGGCTGCGCATGATGAATGAGTCACTGCCGACGACAAATACAACTTCGCTGTCACTACCTGTCTCGACGATATCACCGGGATTAATGCGGGTATCCAGGTGTGCGGCTAGCCCGTTTACGCGGACATCGCCTTTCAGGCTGAAAATCGATTTATGCTCGGGCAACTGCTCAGGGGTACTACCCCACCAGGCAGCCTGAGCCAGGTTAAATGGTGCCAAAGAAAGGGCTCCCAGGCTAAGTGAATTAACCAAATACTGTCGGCGTTTTTCATCATCCGGGTGCAAATCGTCGTCTCTATACATTCCCTAAACCTTATTATTATTTACGGATTTATTCGATAATGTTATTAAATTCGAGAAAAATCGACGTATGGCATTCAAAAAATGTGAAGTAGATCACAAAAAAAGCCCGGATACAGCGAAATTTTCACAAAACTTTTCATCATGTTCTGAGATCATTAGCGAGTTATTGATAGATATCAACTGATTATTAATTTATAAAAAATTTAAGCCGTTGGGGAAACGCATGGAGAATTACGGATTTCCAGGAACAGGTTTGGCAACGAGAGATGTGAAGTTTCATTTCACGGTGTTTATTTTATTATTTCAGTTTATATTCTCGATAGACGTGTTTGCACACGACTCTAACGGAGATATCACCAATCGTCATGGTTTTGATACTGATGTAGGTGAATTCAATGCGAATAGTCAAGACTTTACCTGTTTAGAGTGCCACGAGGGAAGCTATACTACTTCCGCTTTAGACTGGACTGACGGCTCAAGTGGCACGGCAGCTATTACAATACCACCGGGGATCAGCAAATTATTCGGTGTTAAATTAGCCTCGCCAGATGCTAGTGCTTCTGGATCTGGATTCAATCTTGCCGCAAGAAAAGAAACTGACAATTTGCTAATTGGCACGTTCCTGGCCACAGATCCGTCCATCGTAGTATCAGATTCTCAGCTTGTTAGTGTTGGCGTACAACCAACTCCTACGCCATACGCACCGTTGGCTAAGGATTACCATTATATTTGGGGATTTGCCTATCCAGACCCCGGTTCACCCGATCCTACATTTCAATCAACTACTTTCAGATTTTACTCGTGCATCAACCAGGTTAATGGAGATGAATCGGATTCAGAACCGGATCGACCTTCTTGTGGAACCTCCACCATTATTACTGTTACGAACACCGATCCCGTCGCTATAAACGAAAACGGCGGTCTATTGGATATTACCGAAAATGGCTTGGTTACTGCATTTGACGTTTTCAACGAATCTGGTACCCAGGATAGTGATGGCCATACTATTAGCTTTGGAAGTTTTCTTTCAGGACCCGCAGGATACTCTCCCTCAGGTTCCACATTTTCATTTAGCACAGGTACAAATTACGACTATCTCGACACCGGCGAGTCGGTTTCTGAACTTGTCTCTTATACTGTAACCGATGTATGGGGCGGTGCCGATACTGGAACGGCTACGATATCAATAACTGGCTTGAATGATGCCCCTGTAGCCGCAGATAGTGGCTCACCGGGCTCCGCTCACGCTACTGTCAATGAAGGTGGGAGCGTTAATGCCTCAAGCGTATTGGTTGATGTTTCCGATGTTGATGCAACCGAGGCCTCGATTATAGCATCCAGGGACGGTGGAGTACTGGCCTGTAATGCCGTGTTGAAGAACCCCGCCTTTGGTACATTAACAGCGTTTAACCCTGATGGTACTTTTAGCTACCAACACAATGGAACCATTGAAGCACAGACCTCGGACTCATTCGAATATTGCGCTTACGACCAAACCGAATACTCCAATGTAGCTGAGGTATTTATTGGTATAAATTTGCTAAATGATCTACCTCAAATTTCGAACCTAGGAGTAAGTAAGGCCTTTACCGAGCAAACACCAGTAATCATCGATTCAACCCTGACTATAACCGATGCAGACTCTACTCAGCTAGATCAGGCGCAAGTCCGGATTACTGGAAATTATGAATCAGGCAAGGATGTACTGGTATGCCCAGCATCATTACCACCAGGCATCACAGGTTGCGCTAGTTCAAATGATTTACTGACCTTAACTGGCACAGCACATATCGCCAATTATCAGATCGCTTTACGAGCTGTTAAATTTGACAATAACTCCAATTTGCCCAGCAGTCTTACTAGAACTATAGGTTTTACTGTACGCGACACATCGTCGGCATCGTCTATTTCTGTAACAAAATCAATTACCCCCATAAATCAGGTTAACGACGCGCCTGTTGCTACCAATGACGGCGCGACAGGGTTTGGAAATGGATTTGTAGCGGTGTCCGAGGGTGACACTGTTAATAATGGGACTGATGGGGATTTGGGTAATGATGATTTACGCGATAACGATCTCGACCCAGAATCGGCTTCGAGCGCATTAACGACCACTCAAACGGGGTGTTCAGTCAGCAACGGAGTCGGCCCAAGTAATGCGTCAGCTTTTACGCTTGATACTGATGGAACTTTTAGCTATACCCATAATGGCACCAATACCACTTCAGATTCGTTCAGCTATTGCGTCACCGATGGTGTCCTCTTTTCAACCACGGCAACCGTTTTCATTGATATAGCATCGGTTAACGATGCACCAACGGTTACAACCTCGGGAGGCAATACTAATTTTACGGAACAGGTGCCTGTGGTTATAGATTCTACTCTTACCTTAGCTGATGTGGACAGTACGCAATTTAACCAGGCCCAGGTGCGAATTACGACCAATTATGAAACAGGCACGGATATGCTGGTTTGTCCGACATCCTTACCTACAGGCATTACAAGTTGTAGTTTCTCGGCCGATTTACTGACTTTTTCAGGCACGGCAAATACCACCAGCTACCAAACTGCTTTGAGGGCTGTCAAATTTGACAATAATTCTGATCAGCCGAGCGACCTCATCAGGACGATCAGTTTTACGTTACGCGACACATCTCTTGCAACGTCAGTTCCAGCGACGAAATCAATTACAGTAGCCCAGATCAACGATCCACCCATTGCTGCTAATGACGGAGCGACAGGCACAGGAAACGGATTCATAGTAGTTTCCGAGGGCGGCACGGTTGACACAGAAATACCGCCAGCTCTCAATTTGTTAGGTAATGATTCCGACCCAGACTCGAGTGCACTAACGACGACGCAAACAGGGTGTTCTGGTGGTAACGGGGTGATTCCGAGTAGTGCGTCAAGTTTTACCCTCCGTGCCAATGGAACCTTTAGCTATACCCATAATGGCACCAATACTACGTCAGATTCGTTCAGCTATTGCGTCAACGACGGCGCTCTCTTCTCGACAAAAGCAACTGCATTTATAGAAATTAATGCAGTTAATGATCCACCCGTGATCAGCGGTGGTACAGCAGTTACTATGTCAGAGGATGGTAATCCAACTCCTTTTTCCGCCCCAGATCTAACGGTTCTAGCAGGGGAAACGGGGACGCTGAACTGGAGCATTGCACCTGGAGGCAATGCGACCAAAGGCACAGCCACAGTCTCGGGTGTCGGGAATAATGAGGTTATCGGTTATACCCCCCAGACAGGTGTGAACGGATCGGATAGTTTTTCCGTTCGAGTGACTAACGCTAGCACGGGATTATTCGACGACCATACCATCAATATCACAATCAGTTCCATCAACGCCCCACCAACTCTTGCTGATATCGTACCGACATCACTAGATGTAACTAATAATCATGCTTATGAAGATACATCAGCTAACCCTTTTACTTTCACGATCTCAGCGGTGGCTAGCGATATTGACAGTGATGATATCAATGACGGAAATGGCAGTCTCTCCTACGTCCTGTCCAATGCACCGGTTGGAATGAACATTTCCAACGCGCCCACAAATCCCGGAGAGATCAGTTGGAACCCGCCAGTTACAGGCACCTTCGGTCAGGTATATGGCCCTGTTACGGTGTCGGTCGAAGACGGAAATGAAGATGGATCACCACCCAACACTATGAGTTTCAGTATCACGGTAAGCCCGCCCGACGATGACTCCGACATGGTAGCCAATTATGATGACCTATGCCCGGCGGATATGGATGAGACCAATGCCGA
>JAAEOZ010000525.1 GCA_024222685.1 Gammaproteobacteria bacterium
GCAGTAAGTGTCGATATAATCAAACCCTCAACCCCGAAGGACTCTTAACCAAATCCCGCATTACCCCTTCCAGCCCTGAGTAAACATTAATATTGCCGATCTTCTCAGTCACCTTCTCCAGGGTCTCAAGCTCCTTTAAACGCATTAACGTCGGGTTGCCTTCGATCATTTTGGCGGTGTTATGCAGAGACCTGGTCGCTGCGGTTTCTTCGCGTCGTTTGATCAAGTTGGCTTCGGCAGATTTCTCTGCTTCTACAACCCGGTTCAGAATAGTCTTCATATCGCCTGGCAAAATAATGTCTCTCACCCCGACGCTATTAACCGAAATGCCAAACGCTGCTACGCGTTGGCGCACACCTTCAGAAATGACCTGATTTAAAGAGTCCTTATCGTTTAATATCTGATCCAGCGTTCTGGTGCCTACAGCCTCGCGCAACTGTAACTGAAATTCCCGATACAGGAAGTCGCTAAAGTCCGTCAACTTGCTTTGAGCAAGCTGTGGGTCATCGACACGATAAGCTGAGGACAGGTTTAGTCTTAAGCTCACGCGGTCTTTGCTTAATATTTCCTGCCCGGTAATTTCGAGGTTTTGTAAACGCAGGTCGATGTGTTTGACCACGACGTTGCGTTGGTATTTCCAGAAACCGTAGCTACCTGGCTCCAGTGTTTGCTCTAGCTTGCCATTGACCAGCAAAAGGCCGATGTGATTGTCTTCCACTTCGGTGTAGGAGATGTCCTGTGAAGATGGTATCTGCTTTTGACCAGGCCCCAATAATGCCAGCAGGGCTTCCGGGATTCTAAAATCCTCGGAAATATCGATCCGTTTTAGCTCGATTTTTTCAGGCCCTTTCCAGTAAACCTTGAAGCTACCTGGTGCCACGATTTCCACTAATCGATTATCACGGTACAACAACCCAACTTCTTTATCATTGAGTTGATATTCTTCAAGGTGATTTCTGGTTTGCCCCGAAAAGGTCGATACCAGAAACTTGTTCAAGTTGTGGTTTAACTCATATTGAGTGATATCAAATTTTTCCAGGCGGATGTACCCAGGCAGATCAAAATACCGATAGCTTTCTGGTCCAAGTACAGCCGCAAAGCGATTCTTCTTAAACAGGAAGGCCTTTTCGTTATCTGCCACATCTAATTTTTTAACAAAAAACATATTACCTCCATTGATTTAAATTAGTCGACCTCCCTGCGCTGTAATGACGGAATATTGCATTTGTCTGCCGGGCGATGAATTCAGCGGTTAATAGAGTTAACGCTTCCATTCGTGGCTGAAAAAGCCCAAAAACTTCATGCGATAAAACTATTAACATCAATGCAACGCGTAGCAGGCAAAGCGGCAATATCAGGCGATTACACCGTTGTTTCATGCATAATA
The DNA here is from genome assembly GCA_024222685.1 of Gammaproteobacteria bacterium. Taxonomy (GTDB): domain Bacteria; phylum Pseudomonadota; class Gammaproteobacteria. The sequence goes on from JAAEOZ010000525.1 coordinate 1,388, forward strand.
CGGCCATACACAAAACCAGGGAGATCTCGGTTTACTACTATGGGGATTCGAACCCCAGCCCGAGGGCTTTTCCAGATCAGGTGTGAACAAACCTGTGCTTTGGCCGGATTCGAACCGGCAACACGCTGATTCAATGTCAGCTGCTCTACCGTTGAGCTACTTAGCGGTGCCTGGCCTGCTGACTGTATTGGTACACATATCACCAGTGGTGGATGCGCCGGACCGGACTTAAGAACCGGAGCCGTTAATACAGGCATTCCTGCCAAACCTGTTTTATTTGTGTGCCATAAGACCCACAAACGAATTCTTTATCGGGTGCCGGGCAACCCATTTTGCCCGGCCTTTCTTTTAGAGACGAACTTCCCAGTAGTCCCTGCCTAACTCTTCAAACTCGAAGCGTTTATCAGTAAAGAGATGGATTACATCCCGGTTAGTCCTTGCGTGCTGGCTTGGTTTCAGGCTACGAAAAACGCCACCTTTTCCAACTGCCATCGGCAGCATCAACTGATCAGCCAGATGTTCGCCGACTACTGCGCCATTGCTCTGATAGCGACGCATGTTGCTGACTGCATTTCGAGCCACGCGTTCGGCAGATACTCCTACTTTGCCGACATACTCAGTCACTTCTGAATGCTTCTGGTAATGCAATCGTAAGGACAGGATATTGCCGCTACCAAGGCAATCCACGTGCTCGCTACGCAACTCTGCTGCCGACCAGCTGCAGCGTTTAGAGATTTCAGCCAGCTCGCGTTCTGCCACATGTTTCGGAATATGCGAGCTTGTTACCACTGCTTCTCTACTCACCAGGCCACCAGTTTCGATTAATTCGAGTGTCTTAATGCAGCCTGATGGTTTGATGACCGCACTCCATTCACCACCACCTTGTGGATAAAAACCATGGCGGTGTAGAGTCATCTCAATATCAACACCGATGCGCTTCATAACAGGCACGAATGCCAGTGCAATAAAATCGAAACTCGGTGCCATCATATTGTGCGTACCACCATGAAACTTCAGTCGCGATTCGCCTTTCATGATTGCCAGGGCAGGTAACACGGTTTGAAAAATCAACATCGTGCTACCCGCAGTGCCCACCGAAAATTCATATTCGCCTGCCTGAATTGCCCCAGGTTTGAATATAATTGAAGTGGAGCCCACCTTTACACCGCTTACTTCTGCGTTAGAAATCTGCTTCGCTGCTTTCACACAGGCCAGGTGCTGGCGCATCAATCCTGGCCTGGCCCTGCCGGCACGGATATTTTCTACTTTGATATCCGTACCGGTTACCATCGCCATGGTCAGCGAGGTTCTTAAAATCTGACCCCCGCCTTCGCCTTGTGAACCGTCTATCTTTAACATTACTTTTCCTTCATATTTAACTTTTAACTAACCTTTCACACACACAACCTGACGCAGGGTATGGACGATTTCAACCAGGTCTTTTTGTGCTGCCATTACCTGATCAATCGGCTTATAAGCTGCTGGTGTTTCATCAATCACACCCGCATCTTTGCGACACTCAACACCCCTGGTTGCGGCTATGTGTTCATCCAGGCTGACAAGTTTCTTCGCTTTGGTGCGCGACATAACCCGTCCGGCACCGTGGCTGCAGCTATGGAAACTTTCATCGTTTCCCAGGCCGCGAACGATAAAAGAGCGTGCTCCCATGCTACCGGGAATTATCCCTAAATCTCCTTTCCGCGCCCGTACCGCACCTTTACGTGTTACCAGTACGTTTTTGTCGTAATGGCTTTCGCGAGAGACATAGTTGTGGTGACAGTTCACCGCCTCTGTCCGTGCCTCAAATACGACTGGCATTTCACTAGCAACCGCGCCAATTACGCGTGCCATCATAACTTCGCGATTGATACGGGCAAAATCCTGCGCCCATTCCACCGCCATCAGATACTGCCCGAAGTGATCGCTTCCTTCCGGCAGATAGGCCAGGTCCTTGTCCGGTAAGTTAATCATCCATCTCTCCATTTCTTTTCTCGCCAGGGCGATAAAGTGCGTACCGATACGGTTACCAACCCCGCGTGACCCGCTATGTAACATGAACCAGACGCTATCCTTCTCATCCAGGCAAACTTCGATAAAGTGGTTGCCGGTTCCCAGGGTTCCCAGGTGACTAACGTTGTTGGTGTTCTTTAACAACCTGTGCTGCTCACACAAACGTTCGAAGTCCGGTTGCAAACCTTTCCATGCGCTAATCACATCTTCCGGTAAGTCACCCCAGGCACCTTTATCGCGCTTTGGCATACGGCGTCCACGTGACATAGAACGACCATGCGGTACTGCAATCTCAATGGCGGCACGAATAGCAGCCAGGTTATCGGGTAACTGATCTGCTCTAAGCGATGTTTTCACCGCCATCATCCCGCAACCGATATCTACACCAACTGCCGCAGGAATCACCGCACCAATGGTGGGTACTACGCTACCAATGGTCGCACCTTTGCCAAGGTGAACATCGGGCATTGCCGCCACCCACTTATGAATAAAAGGCAGGCCTGCGATATTTCTTAACTGCTGGCGGGCCTCTTCCTCGAAAGGAACACCTTTGGTCCAGGATTTAACAGGAACCCCGTCGTGATCATTCATAATCTGGTAAGTTACTTCGCTCATTTCTTTAATTCCTTCTGTTGTTAACCTATCTAGTATCTCGTGGTAATTGCAACCACCGTGCCACTTGACCGTGTTATCAAAATTTTAATTATAACTTGTTGTTTTGTAGGTAATTTATTTAATTTTGGCGATTGAATAGTATAATTTATATAAATCACGCATAATAGTAAACTATCAATATAAATATATAACTATTTAAATAGATAAATGAAAACTGTTGCGATTAGCCTGATAGGAACGGTGTTAGACCAGCGCGGTAGAGGAAAAAAGCGCTGGGATAAATGGCGACCCACTATTTCACTCTGTCAGCAGGAAGATCTGATTGTTGACCGCATGGAGTTGGTATTTCAACCTCATTATCAGCAGCTGGCTGATTTAGTGACTGAAGATATACAGCAGATTTCACCGGAAACAGAAGTTCGCCAGCATCACATTTTATTTGATGACCCCTGGGATTTTGAGCAGGTATATGGCGCATTGCACGACTTTAGTCGTGCCTACCAGTTTGATCGTGATAAAGAAGAATATTTAATCCATATCACCACCGGCACCCACGTCGCGCAAATCTGTCTTTACCTGCTAACCGAGGCGCATTACCTGCCGGGGCGACTGGTACAGACTTCGCCCTCAGATCGTCGTAGTAACGAAGCGGGTGGATATCAGATCATCGACCTCGACCTTTCCAGGTATGATCAGATAGCTTCGAGGTTCTCCAGAGAACATCGAGAGGGAACGGTTTATTTAAAAGGTGGTATCGAGACAAAAAATAAACACTTTAATCGCGTGATTGCGCAACTGGAAAAAGTGTCTATTAATTCAGATGATCCCATCCTTTTAACCGGAGCTACCGGTGTAGGCAAGTCACTATTAGCAAAGCGCATCTACCAGCTAAAGCAGCAACGTGGTCAGGTACGGGGTAAGCTGGTTGAAGTAAATTGCGCTACGATTCGGGGCGACAATGCCATGTCCGCCCTGTTCGGGCATAAGAAAGGTGCCTTCACCGGTGCCCTTACGCAACGTACCGGTCTGTTGATGGAAGCAGACGATGGCATTCTGTTCCTCGATGAAATTGGCGAATTAGGACTCGATGAGCAAGCCATGCTGCTACGCGCTATTGAGGATAAAGACTTCATGCCATTTGGCGCCGACACGCCGGTTTACAGCAACTTTCAATTGATCGCGGGCACCAATCGTGATCTGTTCCTGGATGCGCGAGAGGGCAAATTTCGTGAAGACCTTCTGGCGCGTATTAACCTCTGGACCTACCGGCTACCTGCACTCAAGGAACGCATGGAAGACCTGGAAGTCAACCTGGACTATGAGCTGGAACGTTTTGCGCTGAAAGCAGGCAGCCTGGTCAGCTTTAACAAAGCTGCACGCAATCACTATCTGAAATTTGCACACCTGCCGGAAGCCAGCTGGCGTGCCAATTTTCGTGATTTGAATGCCAGTGTGACGCGCATGGCAACCCTGGCTGATGGTGGTCGTATCACGGTAGAAGTGGTGGATGATGAAATCCATAGGTTAAGACACGACTGGTCCGTCACATCTCGGGGCTGGAATCCAGCAGCCGTAACGGCCAGGTTATTAGATGAAGACGCGCATGCAAGGCTGGATTTATATGACCATATTCAGTTGGCTGGAATAGCCGGTGCCTGTCAGCACACACGATCAATGGCAGAGGCAGGTCGAATATTATTTAATCGCAGTCGAGAAGAAAAGACATCCGTCAATGATAGCCACCGACTAAAACAGATTTTGGCAAAGTACGGTGTCGATTTTGAATCTCTTAAAAAGGCTGGTCAGATCACAGCATTTGATGAATCAAATCGGCCAGTTTGCTGATGCCGGGTGTAATCTGGCTGGAAGGAATAGAAGAGTATCCCAGGCGTAAAAAGTTTTGCGGTGGATCGTCCTGCATAAAACAGATGTCACCTGACTCAATCAGTATGCCCTGTTCGCGAGCCCTGCTTTTAAGTTCACGGGTATCGAGTTTATCGGGGCCTTCTACCCAGTATGAGGTTCCGCCGAATGAAGGAATCCGAGTAGATTCGGGTAAATATTGATTCAGCGCATCACCCATTACCTGCCATCGCTGCTGATAGGTTTTGCTCAGTCGGTGAATCAGCGAATCGTGATGCCCCATGGAAAGAAAAAGTGCCACCAGACGCTGGTTATTCGTGGGAGGATGGCGCACCATTAATCGTCTCAACGCTCTTGCTTCTTCAATCAGTTCACGTGATCCGACCATGTAACCGAGCCTGAGTCCGGGTGCCAGGGTTTTCGATAAACTGCCAATATAGATAACACGCTCTCCGCTATCGAGGCTTTTCAGCGCCGGCGTCGGTTCGCCGATAAAGTTGATTTCACTCTCGTAATCGTCTTCAACGATGAGAAAATCATGCTTTTCGGCATCTTCCAGCAACTGTTTGCGACGTTCGAGTGGCAGAGTAACCGTAGTCGGCGACTGATGGCTGGGAGTGACGTATACAAATTCACAGTTGTTAACGGCATCGCCCGGAACCACGCCATTGGCATCCACGTCGAGGGCAACCACTTTTGGAGTCTTAAGCAGAAATATATTTCTCGCATCAGTGTATCCCGGATTTTCTATACCCAGACGAGTATCCTTGTTAATCAGAAGATCCGAGAGAATATATAAAGCCTGTTGTGCGCCCATTGTTATTAGAATTTCGTCTCGCGATGCCCAGACCCCTCGCCTGGGAAGAATGCGCGCCTGGATCTGTTCTATCAGCAGTGGATCATCGGTATCGATGTGGTCTGGGGTTACATCCTGAATATCACTGACGCTAAGCGCCTGGCGACAGCAATCTCGCCAGTCTGTGACAGGAAACAAAGAAGGATCCAGCTGGCCGAAAAGAAACGGATAGGGATATTTTTTCCAGTCCACCGGTTTGACGATATTACGTTGTAGCGATGGTCTAAATTTGATATGACTGCTCCAGTCGGGCTGGCTGCTGTGGTTATCATGATCAGGTCGTTGCAGATTAACACGGCCTTTGAGCATGGTTTTGTCGATGTAATAGCCACTGCGCTCACGTGATACCAGATAGCCTTCGTCGATGAGCTGCTGGTAGGCGAGTACGACTGTATTACGCGCAATGCCAAGATGTCTGGCCAGTTCTCTTGAAGAAGGTAGGGGTACTTGCAGTGGTAGTTTATTGTCGAGTATGGCAGTTACGATGGTTTCACGTAATTGCCGTTGATAGCTCATTTTTCTTTCATTTGAGAGTTTAAACAGGCGATTCCACATCATCTGTTCCTGTCTATTGTGCATGTAACTGAACCCCCGGAGGTGCCTCTTGCTGAGTGCTGCTAATTGTTATTCTGGCTATTGTCCGGCCGTTTTGGCCTAATCAATAGCTGTCTTCTGGTTCTATTGTATCCCTAACGATTTAAATTAGCTTGTGTTACATAATTTACAGGTACGTTTAGGTACTAAAGATCTCGGAGAACTGCCATAAAGCGGTGTTTTTTTCCGTCATAAAATCAAACCGGAGAGTCCAATGAAACCTAATGATTTAAGCGAAATAGTCAGTAGCGACAAGAGCCACGTCTGGCATCACCTTAGTCAGCATAAACCATTACAGACATCTGATCCGCTAGTCATTGTGGAAGGTAAAGGTCTGCGTGTTACAGATATTAACGGTCGGCAGTATCTTGATGCAGTATCGGGTGGTGTGTGGACCGTCAACGTTGGCTATGGCCGCGAAAGTATCGCTGACGCGGTTCGTGAGCAGTTGGTTAAGATGTGCTATTACGCAAATTCTGCCGGTAATATTCCGGGCGCTCAGTTCGCCGAAAAACTCATCGATAAGATGCCGGGATTGAGTCGAGTTTACTATTCCAATTCAGGTTCTGAAGCCAACGAGAAAGGTTTCAAACTGGTGCGTCAATTGGCCACCATGAAGAACGACGGCAAAAAACACAAAATTCTATTTCGCGATCGAGACTACCACGGTACTACTATCACCGCATTAAGTGCCACTGGTCAGGAGCAGCGTAAGGATCAATACGGGCCGTTTACGCCGGGTTTTGTCGAAGTGCCGCATTGCCTGGCCTACAGGGCAGTTAATGGCGATGATGCGGATTATGGTGTACAGGCTGCCAGGGAAATAGAAAAAGTCATTCTGCGCGAAGGTCCGGATACGGTCGGTTCGCTCTGCCTGGAACCTATAACAGCCGGTGGTGGTGTCATTGTGCCTCCTGAAGGCTATTTTGAAACGGTTCAGGAAATCTGCAGGAAATATGGCGTATTACTACATATAGACGAAGTGGTTTGTGGTATGGGTCGTACCGGAAAATGGTTTGGTTATCAGCACTTCGATGTCAAACCTGACATCGTTACTATGGCTAAAGGGGTAGCCAGTGGTTATGCGGCGATTTCGGTTACTGCCACAACAGAAGATTTGTTCAACCAGTTTCTCGCTGAACCATCGGAAAAAATGAGTTATTTCCGTGATATCAGTACCTTCGGTGGCGTTGCCGGTGGTCCAGCCGCAGCGTTAGAAAACATGCGCATCATCGAAGAAGAAAATCTGCTCGATAACGTTAACAAGATGGGCGATTATGTTCTTGATCGATTAAACGAATTAAAGCATAAATACGAAATTATCGGTGATGTGCGGGGTAAAGGCTTGTTTGTCGGTGCCGAACTTGTGAAAGATCGCAAGACTAAAGAACCTGTTGATGAGTCCGTGGCAGCAGCCGTCGCAGCCGATTGTCTCAGACAGGGCGTGATGATAGGTCGTACTAACAGAAGCCTGACTGAGTTCAATAATACGCTGTGCCTGAGTCCGGCGTTGATCTGTACGAAGGATGATATTGACGAAATCATCAACTCAATCGATGTTGCACTGGGTAACCTGCCCCACTAGACTGGAATCTCGTGAACCCAGCCGCGCATTTAAATGATCCTGTCGATGCAGACAGGCTTCTGGATGAAATAGCCAGAGATCTGCCTTTAACCGATTTCCTCTTTCTGGGGTCGTCCAGGGTTACGCAATTGCTGTCAGAAATTGCCGGTAGCAAGATTGGCGATGACCCCCTGTTTCTGGAAAGCTGGAATAGTCTTGAAGAAGACCAGTATATGGCCGATGGTGGCAGGTACCGTAAGCGTCGCCATGCTATTTTTGCCACTCAGCAGGCGAATTACCGGCCAATGTTGATGCCGCATCAAGCGCATTATCAATCGCTCGAGTACAACAGCTTAAACGGTGGTATCGCGCGTCATTTTGCACCGATACTAATCGATCTGTTAAACAGTCGGACACTGGTCGCGTTGCTGGAGATGGGCAGCAGGCTGTTTAGCCGCATAACTGGAAATCATCGGTGGCATATTGAACTCCACCAGTTTCGTATCGAGGCGCGTGATGGGCAAACTGGGAATCCGACTCCTGAGGGGGTTCACCGGGATGGCGTCGATTTCGTCATGGTGGTGATGATTAAACGCGTCAACATCAATAGCGGCGCGACTACAATTATTAACCTTGAGAATAAACTGGTTGGTGAATTTACGCTGTTAGATACCTTCGATATGGCGATTGTCAACGACCATCGGGTGTATCATGGCGTCACGCCGATAAGTCAGCTTGATGAATCTGAAGAAGCTTATCGCGATGTTCTGGTGCTTACCTTTAAGGCCCGTAACTAGTACTCCTTGAAGGAGTACTTAGGAGTCTGTCGGGCTTAGGTGGTCGTTACGAATATCGCAGCCGCTTGATTCTTCAACCGTATAAGGCAGGATCCTGTTCAGTTTGTTAAGAATATTATCGAGAAATTCATGCTCTTCTTCACTGAGACCGGCTAAAATTGATTCTTCGTAAGAGAGCGCGAGTAGCGACACCTCTCCATAAACTTTACGTCCATCGCTGGATAGAGACAGTACCGAGCGGCGTCGGTCGTCACTCGAAAAGTGGCGCTCCAGGCGATTATTTGTGAGAAGATTTTTTACCGCTCGAGATACTGCGACCTTGTCTAGCCCTGTTCGATTAGAAACTTCGGCCGCCGATAAATCAGAATTTTCGCCGAGTACCGCAATTATCCGCCATTCGGACACAGATAAAGAAAACTTTTTCTCGTAACGTTGCGCAAACGAACGGCCAACTCGGGCTGCAAGAATTGCTATCCTGTAGGGTAAGAAACGCTCCAGGATTAATAGCTTTGAAGTCATGATTGGTCGTCCTGCTCTGTTTGATACGTGGAAAAATCGATTACGTCTAAATAACGCCAGTTTCGCTATAGAAATACTAACTTGTAATTAGTTTCGTTTGCAACTAATATAGTTACAAACGAAACTAATATTTCCTTCACTATAATCCGCCGTGATTGAAGTGATTTCCAACTATATTAAGGAGGCTGGATAGATGACTGATTTATTTGAAAATCCCATGGGACTCGATGGCTTTGAATTTGTAGAGTTTGCTTCTCCGACACCGGGAGTGCTTGAGCCAGTATTCGAAATGCTGGGATTTACCGCGGTGGCAAGACATCGCTCAAAAAATGTAACACTTTATCGCCAGGGTGGGATTAATTTTATTCTCAATGAAGAAAAGAATTGCTACGCCGCATATTTTGCCGAGGAACACGGCCCCTGTGCTTGCGGCATGGCATTCAGGGTTAAAGACAGCCACAAGGCTTACGAACTAGCCCTGCAGGCGGGCGGGCAGCCAGTCGACATACCGACCGGACCGATGGAGCTTCGTTTACCGGCCATCAAAGGTATCGGTGGTGCGCCGCTTTATCTGATTGACAGGTACGCGGACGGGGCCAGTATTTACGATATCGATTTTGAGTACTTTGAGGGAGTCGATCGACACCCCGAGGGTTGTGGTTTTCAGGAAGTTGATCACCTGACACACAATGTTTACCGGGGAC
>JAAEOZ010000526.1 GCA_024222685.1 Gammaproteobacteria bacterium
AACCTCTCCTATATGTTCATCACCCATGATCTGGCAACCGTGCGCTCGATAGCTGACGAGGTGGTAGTCATGCAGTATGGCAAGGTTGTTGAGCAGGGACCTAAGGATGTTATGTTTACACCACCGCACCATGAATATACCGATTTACTGCTTTCTTCGGTGCCTGAGATGGATCCAGACTGGTTAACTACCTTGCTGGAAGAACGCGGGGTTGATAGTAATACTAGTACTTAATAAGATTAGACGAGTTTGAAAAAAGCTGTCTCACTAAGGTAGTTTCCTCTATTAATGCTCATCGCTAGATGAGCATTTTTTACCTTTGAATCGATTGATGAAACGTTTTAAGCACCGTCGGGCGTAATAGCGCAGCGTATTGCGCCGAATGTCTTAATATCTTTCAGCAACCTGAAATTCAACTTAGCTTGAAAAAGCCAACCAGATTATGCATCTCCGTTGCGCGATGCAAGGATGATTCACTTGATGCCGAAGCCTCTTCAGCCAGGGCTGCAT
>JAAEOZ010000527.1 GCA_024222685.1 Gammaproteobacteria bacterium
AAGGCCAATAAAATCAACGCTTGAATCACTAACCTGGGATTAAATTTCCTCAATCTGAACTCAGTAAAAACATTATCTGTTAAATAATTTTACACTTAGCAACGCTAACTGTATTAATTCTTTACTGATTTCAAAGACTCGCCTGGCATCGATAAACTCTTAGCCACTAATCTCTAATAGTTTATCTATATTGGTATTAGAGTTGCTTGCTATCTGCTAGTGTACACGAGCGGTAATCGACACCGTGATAGATAATCATTCTGTCGATATAATTATTCTAAAAAGTTATTGCACAATTAGGCTAATAAAGCCTTAGTGAAACAGAAAGAGAAAAAACATGATCATGATACGTAAAAGCCTGCTGGTCCTGGTACTATTTATTTCTGTCGCTGGCATACAACAGGTCACTGCCGCGATAATCGTAGACTCACTCGGAAATCCCACACCCGGATTTAACAATGGCGATGTTCCTGATACAGCGACAGTTGGTGGCGCTCAGGGCGGTCAAGTGGATCCTTTTAACCAGTCACTTGGCAATGACATACTCGCAGATACGAATGCAACGGGTTCCTGGAGCCACATCTTTGACTTGATGGGTAAACCGATCCAGAGTGCTATCTTAGACTTTGGTATCGTCGATCATGATTCAGCTGCCTCTGGCGATCAGGTCTCACTGTTTAGCATCGACGGAGTAGATCTTACTACCGAGCTAAATGCACTCTTCGAAGCATCCGGCGGTGGCGATAATGAGTACAATGTCTACCAGCTAGACCTGGGTAGCATTCTGGGAAATCTGGCCGACGGTTCAGCGGATTTCATTCTTAGTCTAACAGGGCCCGGTCAACAAACCTGTTTGGCAGCCATATGTTCTGACCCTTCAAACCCGGTTACTGAAACTATATCTAATGGCGCAAACTACATCTTCTCTGCGCTGACAATTACCACCCAGGATTCACCGCCACCAAATCCAGCTCCCGAGCCAGGTACTCTTTTGCTCTTTAGTATCGGAATACTTGGAATGCGAACCTGTCGACAACGATATCTTGCTCAGCAAATACCGAAAAAAAGTATAATAAATCTCTAAAGACACAGGAGAGTATACATGTCAGACCCATTCCTTGGAGAAATCATAATGTTCGGTGGCAACTTTGCGCCACGCGGATGGGCATTATGCGAAGGACAATTACTGCCAATTTCACAAAATTCAGCATTGTTTTCGATTCTTGGTACGACCTATGGAGGCGATGGTAGAACCACATTCGGCTTACCGGACTTGCGCGGTCGCGTTCCGATGGGGCCAGGAAATGGCCCCGGTTTAACCTCTCGACACCTGGGTGAAAAATCAGGTGTCGAAAACGTGACCCTGACCCAGAACCAGATGCCTGCACACAGTCACACCGCTACCGCCCATGCGGTATCGCCTACGGGCAATTCGAACGATGCGGCTGGCAATCTGTGGGCCGATGACGCGGGCACTGCTTCAGCCACTTATAGCTCGGAAGGGAAAAATGCAACTATGAGCCCCGAGGCAATATCGGTTCAAAATACCGGTGGCAGCCGGAGCCATACCAATGTTCAGCCGTTTCTGTGTATTAATTTCATCATCGCACTGGTAGGTGTCTTCCCATCGCGGAATTGATATCAGAATCCAGGCTTAAATTAAACCAGGCTCGGGGCGTAAGTTTACGTCCGGCCGATGAAATGGATAGAGAAACACTCTTCCAGCTTTTTATCGACTGCCGACCCGAGTTAAGCACGGCCGTTGAAGGCTGGGATGATACACAACGAGTGTCTTTTTTCAGTATTCAGTTTCAGGCTCAGCAGGATCAGTACCAAACCAGTTACCCGGGCGCCCGTTTCGATATAGTCCTTGTCGCCGATCAGGCAATCGGTCAAATCTGCGTTAGCAAGACAGACGAAGAATTCCGGTTAGTTGATATTGTGCTGCTACCGATGTGTCGAAACCAGGGCATTGGCACTACCCTGCTGCAGAACTTACTGGATGAAGCCCGGCATTCAAATAGAGCTCTTAGCCTGTCGGTTCGACAGGGTAATCCTGCATACGAACTTTATCGACGATTAGGTTTTAGCAAAGTTGGCACTCAGAATATATTTGATAATATGGAATGGCATCCAAGCCGGTCAAACCATCAAATGCAGTCCTGATAAACTGGAAACTGCTGACACATCTGTAAAACCTTATTTCTGTGTCTATCCATAGCCCCATCGTCATCATGAATTATTTCCGCAATGATGCTGCCAAGTGTTTCGAATTCATCCCTGCCAAGGCCTCGCGTGGTGGCAGCCGATACACCCAGCCGTAGGCCGGCCCATTCGGATGGCTTTGCTGAATCGAAAGGAATCGGGTTTTTATTTGAAGTAATGTTTACTCGCGCAAGCGCATCCTGAAGCACCTGGCCTTTCAAACCCTGTCTGGATAAGTCCAGTAAAACCATATGCGTATCGGTACCGCCGCTTACCAGATCAACATTGTTGTCCATCAGCGTTTTTGCAAGAGTCTTCGCATTACTGACAATACTGGCAGCATACTGCCTGAACCCGGGCGCCAGGGCCTCGCCGAGACAAACTGCTTTGGCAGCAATAACCTGAGTATGCAAACTACCCTGTACCCCGGGAAAAATAGCCGACTGCAGTTTTTTCTCCCAGAAAGTATCTCGCGAGAGGATGAGACCACCTCTCGGCCCTCGCATGGTTTTCGTTGTTGTACAGGTAACAATATCAGCAAACGGCAGGGGCGATGGGTGCACGCCGCCGGCAACAAGCCCGGCAATATGCGCTATGTCGACCAGGAATAACGCATCGACGGCTCTGGCAATCGCAGCGAATCGCTCGAAATCAATCTCCCGGGGATAAGCAGAACCACCGGCTATAAGTAACTTTGGACGAAGGGTTTTCGCCGTCGACTCAAGCTCATCGTAGTCGATGCGACCTGTCTCCTTATCGACTGCATAATGATGTGCGTCAAACCACCGTCCGGATAAATTGGCGCCCGCACCGTGACTTAAATGACCGCCCGCCGCCAGATTCATGCTTAATATGCAATCGCCCGGTGATACCGTAGCAAAGAAGACGGCCTGATTAGCCTGCGTCCCCGAATGCGGCTGTACATTGACATAATCACAACCGAATAATTCTTTAGCCCTGTCGATGGCGGCCTGTTCGACTATGTCGACATATTCACCACCACCGTGAAAACGATTGCCCGGATAACCTTCTAAGGTCTTATTGGTAATCGGATGCCCCAGCGCTTCTAGCACAGCCGGGCTGACAATATTTTCCGATGCAATCAATTCAATCTGGTTTTGCTGTCGATTAAGTTCAGCATTTAAGGCATCCACAACCAGAGGATCACCGGAGGCTAGATCATTGCGAAAGAATTGAGTCATTTTTTATCCCGATCAATTGAATCAAAGCCCTTCCCAAGAACTTTTTCCCCCTTGGCCGACTTACTAAATTTCGAGTCCATTTCTATAGGCGGTAAATCGGATACTTCATCTACTTCCGTTTCTTTGTGCAGATGTGAAATTGCAGCCTTTGTCATGAATACAAATAAACAGCTTACTATCAAGAGTAGCTGAGTTGCTACTATTATCCCTAATGCCCCGCTTATAGAGACAACTAACAGATTTAAACCAGCGATATAACGCACCACAACTGACGGCATGGTGTCGAAGTACGCATTCGACTGCTTAAGTACAAACTCGGCAACATTGGAAACAGTTTGCGACTCAGAGATAAACTCTGGCGAAATATAAAAGATCGACAAAAATACCAGTATGCCGATAATTACTGGTATTACGAACAACCTGAACACGACTGACCTTACCCCTGGTTAGAAAGTAGAAACTGATGATTACAGTTTCAGAACATAATGCAAGACCCGATATCTACTTTAGACCAAACTACCCACTAAAGGCTATTTAACAAATATAGGCTGACACTCGCGATCGGCTGCATCTTTTTATTACCTTCTGTAAATGACCTGGCGGACGCTAGAAAGGAGTAATTACCGACGGCTCAAACCCGTGTAAGCCGCCGATTTCGCATGCACAGTCTTCTCTCGTTTGAGTACATAAACACCAGAGAGAACAATAATAAATATACCCAGCGTAGTAAAAAAATCGGGCACCTCCGACCAGACGAGATAACTTAATATCACAACCCAGACCATCATCACATACTCGAAAGGAGCAACTTTCGAAGCCTCCTCGGACCGATAAGCGCTGCTCGTCAGCATGAATCCGAATCCGCTGGTGACGCCGGTTAAGATTAAAAACAACCAGTCCCATGATTGTGGTAATGACCATGCCTGCAGAAGAAATCGAGTACTCACTTCCGCATCAATTGATGGTTCGATATTCGAAAACACAAGCCCCGTCAAACTACCAAGAACAACGAATGCAATGCTTGCATATAAAGTCATAACCGAAACCGGATCAGTATTTCGTCCAACTCTTATCATTAGCTGACAACAGGCATAAAACAGTGCTGCGATTATCGGTAAAATACCCATCAATCCCAGACCATCGGTATCTGGCCGCAACACGATTAAAACACCGGCAAAGCCGATAACAATGCCGAATATCCTTCGAAAACCAACCTGTTCCCCCAAAAGAGGAATCGAAAGTAGAGTAATAAAGAATGGCGCGGTAAAAAATAAAGCCGTAGCTACAGTCAGCGAAATTTCAGACAGGGCCAGGTAAAAGACCATGAATGCAGTAAACATGAGCGTGCCTCTGGCCAGATGAAAGCCTGGCCTACACCCTCTGATTGCTACCAGTCCGCGTGTAAAATGTATGATTAACAATATCAACGGGATCGAAGCCAGACCGCGTATCACCATAATTTCATGAAGAGGGTAATCACTGCTCATTTCCTTGATAATGACGTCCTGGCAGGCAAATAATAACTTACCGCTAGCGAGAAATCCGACTGCCTGAAAAAGAGGTTTCAAATTTTTTCCTTTTAATAAACAAAGATATACAGATAATTATTTATAGTTACAATTCATTAATTCCTGCCTCACGAGCAGTATCTCATGACGTCATGCCAACAGGCTTTCGATCAGGTTGGATGCCTGATTATATATATTAAATGTGAAGCCAGATCGATTACAATCAGCTTATGACCACACAGACACCTACCGAACGTTTATACGCCATTGTCGAGCAGGGACTTTGTATCGGTTGCGGCCTGTGCCAGTCTACTGCTGGTAAGAATAAAGTTCAGGTCGTGAAGACAAGCCGGGGTTACCAACAACCCGTCGTGGTCGGAGAACTCGATCACGTTACAGTCGACAAAATATATGATACCTGCCCCGGCACCCGTATCGAAGGCTTACCCGATAGACTGTTAGAAGCCGATACTCGGGTAGATAATGTCTGGGGTCCCTGGCGGCGAATTACGCGCGGCTGGGCTGCCGATGCAGAAGTTCGATACGAAGGCTCAACCGGTGGTGTATTAACGGCATTGGGTATTTATTTGCTCGAATCAAAACGCGTCGATTTCATTCTGCATGCCAAAAACTCGGTGAGGGATCCATCTTTTGGTGATCGTCAACTAAGTTTTGGCAAAGCCGATGTCATCGAATCTGCCGGATCTCGTTACGGCCCCACGGCTAGCCTAATCGATATTGGTGAGGTGCTAGACCGTAATCAGGCGTTCGCATTTATCGGCAAGCCCTGCGACATCTCCGCACTACGAAACTATGCCCGACACGATAATCGGGTAGAAAAACTGGTAAGATATTGGCTGACGATGGTTTGCGGTGGCTACCTCACACCAGCTTCTACCAAAGCTTTTTACGATCGAATTGGCGTAGATCCAGAACAGGTCAGCGCTTTACGATACCGTGGCAGGGGATGCCCAGGCCCAACACGTGTGGAAACAGAAGATCAGGTCAAAGAGGTCCATTACCTCGATTTCTGGGGCGAAGACGAATCCATGTGGGCATTACCGTTTCGCTGCAAAATCTGTCCCGACGGTATTGGTGAAGCAGCCGACATTGCGGCGGCCGACACCTGGCCCGGCGGATCACCAAATCGAGTAGACAGCGAGACCGATCCCGGTGTCAACGCCATTATTGCTCGAACTCGAAGCGGCGAAGAATTGCTATCCACAGCTGTGGCCGATGGAGCCTTAAACACCGAATATGATATTGCTACTGACGACATGAGCATTTACCAGCCACATCAAATGCATAAGAAATATGCCGTCTGGGCCAGGCATCAGGGGCTTGCAGATGAGGCGCGGATCAAACCCCAAACAGATAGATTACGTATCGAACAACTGGCCAGTGAATTGCCGCAAAACATGAATCAATATCAACGCGATGGCACACGCCAACGAATTCAGGATGGCAAGGTTTGCGAGCCAACACCGGAAATCTGGCATCCCGTATAGTCACTGATACTAAACCCATTCAGTTGCATTTTCCTCGAAACCTTGTCGAATAGGGCCGATGATACAAAAGCGATGCTTGCTTGGTGCTTGCATAATTGTCCAGCGTTCCATGACTTCAACAATTTCTGCCCCCAGGCTTTCTAACCGCTTCACCTCGGCCTCGATATTATCTGTCTCAATATCGATGTGAACCCAGCTTGGATGATCAACTTTTTGTAGTAGAACCTGAGTATCCTCGGGCCTGGACTTTAAGCGAATATATCGATCCTCGCCGTCCCGGGTTTCTATACTGGCACCGAGTGCGGCTGACCAGAAATCAGCTTCTCGACCCAGGTCATCAGTCTGACAGTCGAGAATGACGGTTCCTAATCTACTTTTATGCATCATATCTCCTCATTGCTGTTGTAAAACTGACATTTCTTCCCCTCGCCACGCCAGTAAATTCAAATCATGCTACTCCCATGACCAATGATTGTGCAATCGAATCTGTCCGGCAGCGGTTCAACAGCATTTAATTCACAGGCATCACACATGGATGCGGGTTTGCTCAGTCAATCGTCAAGTTGCCAGGTTCTGATTTCCTAGCCAGCGTTTCAGGCAGTTCTGTAAATCAATTCTTCTGAAAGGCTTGGTTACCACATCATCCATGCCTGACTGCTGACATAGTATTCGATCCTCCTCGGAGGCATTAGCGGTCAGCGCAATTATCGGGATTCTGACATCGCCCTGCTCTCGCTTTCTAATCTCAGCTGTGGCCTGGTAGCCATCAACCTCCGGCATTCGACAGTCCATCAGTATCAGATCGTAACAATCCCTCTCAAAACAATCGATCGCCTGTTGCCCGTCTTTTGCAAGATCTACGGTTATGCCCATTTTCTGTAGCATTTTTCGAGCGATTAACTGATTCGCAGGAATGTCTTCAACCAGAAGTATTCTGGCATCGTAATTCGATGGTGCCAAAGTAGCATTATTTTTTTTAGCTTCGGTCTCCTGCGCCCCCAACCTGAACTGACCCCGAATAGAAAAACAGCTCCCTGTTCCAGGCGTCGAGGTGATGGAAATATCACAACCCATAAGCGACAATAATTTTTTACTTATCGCAAGACCCAGACCAGTACCACCGAAGCGCCTGGTAGTAGCCTGATCCGCCTGAGAAAATTCGGTAAAAAGATCTTCAATTTCTGCAGGTAAAATTCCTATACCACTATCGCTGACTTCGATGCATAAATTTACAGTCTTTTCATCAAGTGATTCGCAGCGAACAGCGAGTTTGACAAACCCCTGTTCGGTAAATTTTATCGCATTGCCGATCAAATTCGTCAACACCTGTCCGAGGCGCGTCGGATCTCCCATAATATTTCGAGGACACTGTTGATCGAACTCAAACTCTATATCTAGCGGTTTTTCCCAATTCCTTGCCGCGCATATTTGCAGAGACTCACGACCTAACACTTCCAGATCAAACTGAATGGATTCGAGATAAGCCTTACTGGCATCCAGCTTTGAATAGTCAAGGACGTTGTTGATAATGCCAAGTAATTTATTTCCCGATTTGATGATCGCCTGCAGGTATTGTATCTGTTCGCCATTCAAAGGCGTGTCTTCAAGCAGCTGCGCCATTCCGATGACACCATTCATCGGTGTTCGAATTTCATGACTCATAGTCGCCAGAAATCGACTTTTAGCCTGAGTAGATGCTTCCGCCTGTAATCCGGCCTGCATTAACTCAGAAACATTATTAAACACCAGCACAACTCCATGAATTTCTCCCTCGTCATCCACAATCGGCGCAGCCGAATATGCAACAGGAAATTCACTTCCATCCCTTCTGATAAAAATAGAATCGATTTCATGATACAGAGTTTTGCCGCTACCAATTACCTGTGAAACCGGATCATCAGCCCTGGTTCGATTGTTAACATCAACTATCTGCATGATTTCCGAGAGCTTTCGACCTTTTGCCTTATCGAAGGACCAGCCACTCAAGGACTCTGCAACCGGATTCATACGTGATACCAGGCCATCAATAGTTGTCGAGATTACTGCGTCACCAATACTGTTCAGGGTGAATGCAACTTCCTGTTCCGGTGATAGAGCTTTCAACATCAAATCCTGTGTTCAGGTACTTATCTAAGTATAGAAAAAAAAAGCATCTCCACATAAATCTTTCTTTAGATATTTACTCAATGTGCACTATTCCAGTTTACAATGATTTCATTATTATCTGCTACGTAGTGAGTTTCACATGCATACCGATCCAGTCGATGTAAATCAGGCGCGAAAAGACACGCCTGCATGCGAAAAAATCATCCATTTCAACAATGCCGGCGCTTCACTAATGCCCTTACCGGTAACTCAAGCCTTGCACCATTATCTGGAGACAGAAGCCCGAATCGGTGGCTACGAAACCGCTGATCTGCATGCTGATTCATTGAATAGTCTGTACTCATCGGCAGCAAGGCTGCTAAATTGCCAGCCAGAAGAAATTGCCTTCGTGGAAAACGCCACTCGCGCCTGGGACATGGCGTTTTACGCGTTCAATTTCAAACCGGGTGATAAAATTCTTACCGCTATCGCCGAATACGGTAGCAACGTCATTGCTTATTTACAGCAGGCAAAACGCTTTGGAATCGAAGTGGTATTCATTCCTGACGATGAATACGGCCAGGTTGATACCGATGCGCTCTCAAAGATGATCGATAGTAAGGTTAAACTGATTTCGATTTCGCATATCCCGACTGGCGGTGGACTGGTTAACCCGGCAATCGAAATCGGTCGCATAGCCCGACAAAACAACATCCCCTTTCTACTCGATGCCTGCCAGAGTGCCGGGCAGATTCCACTCGATGTAGAATCAATTGGTTGTGATTTGCTCAGCATCACCGGCCGCAAATATCTACGAGGCCCGAGAGGCACGGGTTTACTCTATATCCGCAACAACATCCTCAATCAACTTGACCCGCCATTTCTTGATCAACATGCAGCAGAGCTGATATCACCAATTGAATATAAAGTCAGAGAAGATGCCAGAAAATTTGAAAACTGGGAGCAGTTTTTCGCTGGCAAATATGCTTTGGGAGTAGCAATCGACTACGCCCTGTCATGGGGTCTGGGGCCTATTCAGCAACGTATTTATGATCTGGCAGATAAGCTGCGTAATCAGTTATCAAATTGCAAAGATATAACAGTCACCGATACTGGTAAGGAAAAATGCGGAATCGTTACATTTTACTCCCGCTCTTTAGGCGCAAACAGCATAAAAAAAATGCTCTCTCAAAAGAATATAAACGTATCGATTTCGGATGGTTCGGGTACTCTGGTTTCGTTTCAACAGCGCGGTCTCAACGAACTCGTGCGGGCCTCAGTTCACTACTTTAATACTGAGGAAGAAATTGAAACCTTTGTCGGTTGCTTTTAACCAAATCGAATCTCCTCTGTTCATATCAGTAGATTTACCAATCGCCTTAGTAAACCTAATCCAGTTTACCCATTACCCTGATGAAATATCGGTCAATAGTAACAATATAAATAATAACCGGAACGGCTAAAATCGCAGGCACCACCATTTTTAAAGCCACACTACTGATCACCGACATCGGGGCTTTCAGCAATTTCTGAATTTTACTCGTTACACCGCCACTCCCGCTTATGAATTTATCAGCAACCTTCGATAACAGAAAAGAGGCTAACAGGGCCACTAACATGCCATAAATAACCGGGGCAGAATTACATACAACCTCGACAAACAATTTTTCATCGGTCACAATTTTAAGTACATCAATGGCTAAATATGTTTTCAGGACCCAGTCCAGAATGGCTATTATGGCTATCAGACTGGCGATGAGAGGCAGGCTAACAACTAACAAGCCAATAGATTTCAAGATACTGGATGCCCCACTAAATACATATATGAGCGGTTTTAAAAACTGATGTTTTGCCAGTTCTATCCGCTGCAGTGTGCGCTTCTCTCCAGTCTTTAAAGCAGCCCGAAACTGATCGAACTGCCACCGCCCCGACTCCCGTTCGGGTGAGAGATATTTGGCCATACTTAATAAGCAGGGCTCCGACATTTGATATCCATCTGCCTGAAGACAACCTGCTTCGACGTCGGTAAACGAATCCAGGTCAGTACGCATATGCGCCAATGCGCGTTGCATATCCTGTGTTACTTCAAACTCTTCCTCACAGGCCACAATGCCATCACTCATTTTCACACCAGCCTTATCGGAAACGCCACCTTTATTAAACTCGATATCTCTGGCAAACAAGCCTCGCTTAAGATGGACATATGCAACACCGGAGTCATGGCTAATTTCCAGACTGTTAACCATTTCCTCGCGTACACGTCCCCCCATAATTCCGCTAACATTAATTAGCACCGGGAACAGATCGGTATCAGGGTTGTCTGTCGCATCACCCTGTCCTGAAGCATCGCTAACTACGAAATCCGTACAGAGGCAATCCGGGTCGAGTAACCCGGCGATACCCTGGTTATCGTAAACACCGCCATCCACCAGTTGTACTCTGCGATCTTCGTACAGATTCGACACCGCCATGGGTGGGAAAAGGCCAGGGACACCGGCAGAAGCGGCGACAGCAGCACCGAGTTTAAAACTCTTTTCCCGCGTCGTAATTTCGTCATAACGTACCCGCCGGTACCTGTCTCTTTTATCAATATCACGAAAATAGCGATTACGGGGTGGTACTTCCCCCATACTTCGCGCAGTAAAATACCAGTTGTGTCCGGAGTTCAGGCTGGTTGCATTCAAAATTAACACTGGCACCTTGCAGGTTCTGGCAGGGTTACCAGAATTTTCATCCCAGGGATGAAAATCTTCATCGCAGCCGGCGGGCTGAATCAACAGGTCGCTCATATGAATTCGTCGATCACCGACATTAATTAGCGGTTTGTAAATATATTTCTCGTAAAGCTCACCAATCGTATCCGAGCGAGAATAATGCGGTAATGACATTTTCATATTTTTAATCGGGTTTGCGAATGTCAGCATGCGCAAATTCTTCTGTACGGCACTTAAGAAATGCGACTCAAGTTTCTCAACTAACCTGACATAATCGGCATCGAGAATTTCTGTATCAGTCTTACGTTCGAGTAATTCTTTCACTAGAAGATAATAGGCGGCTCCGACGATAGACCCACCTGAGACAGTCGAAATTGACTCGACATGTTTCAGCATGCCGAGCTCAGCCATTTTTGCGAGTACCCCAATATGATAAAAAGAGGCACGGAATCCACCTCCCGATAAACCCAGGCCCAGGCGTTGGCTGGTTTTGCTATTAGTCACTGTGATCTCCTATACTTCTATTATTCGGGTATCATTTTGGCATCGTCGAACCCGACCCACAATCTATTTCATTTTAACCTTATGTCTTGCCTTCTTACCTGCCATAGCTTCCCGCCATCCAACGTATAATCCGGAAAAAGAAATAACCACAATTCCAAACAATACCAGCGGTGGAGGAATTTCACCCCAGAATATCAATCCTGCCAGAATGCTCCAGATGAGCTGCACGTACTTAAAAGGAGCGACAACGACTACCTGCGCATGACGAAACGCTTCAATCATGAAAAAATGAGCAATGACAAAGCTGCTGGCACTCAGACCGTACCAGATCAAATCAACCTGCCGCAATGAATTCCAGCCATAACAACTGGTAGCTGCACCGGACAATGCCAGAATAATCGCGGTAGTCAGAATAATTCGCCGAGACGATTCACCTACTGTCATGGTGCGTGTCACCATATCGCGAAAAGCATCCGCCAGCGCCACGATAATCGGCAGAAAGACCGCCCAATGCATCACCGATGATCCGGGTTGAATGACGATCAAAACCCCGATAAAGCCGACAATCACGGCAAAGATACGGTGCGGTCCCACCACTTCCTTCAAAAATATTCGGCCGAACAATGTCATAAATAATGGTCCAGAAAATGCTATGGCAACCACTTCGGCCAAAGGTAAAAACTGCAAGGCATACACAAATGCGAAGGAACCAATCGCATACAGAATTCCACGATACAGATGTGGCCTCCAGTTGGGTGATTTGAAAAGTGGCTCGCCACGTATGAACATCCACAGCAATACCAGGCCAGCGATCAATATGCCCTGAAAGAACAATATTTGACCCGGTGGATAATGGGGCACAAGCCACTTGGTAATGGCATCGTTGGTGGTCAGAAATAGACCGGCGAAAAGCATGCAGAAGATGCCGCGCAGGCTGGTGGAAGAATCGGAGGTAGCCAAGGATTAATTACTGCTCGATTTATGGATCACCATATTAACAAAAATCAGAGACAGGATATCCTATTGTCGAGCTGAAAAAGATTGGTGGTTCCTGGCTTACATATTGGCAGCCAGGTAAATTTTACTACCAGCCCTCTTCCTTCGTGGTACATATTTTTGTAAAAGTATATAGCTCAGAGTCCTGCTTCCAGCATTGCGATAAATTCAGCCTTTGACATCAATTTCCATTTACCATTTTTCTTTGTAAATGGCCCCCTGGTTCTGGCTGGTGAGGAATTCGCTCTGGCCTGAATATATAGAGTTGGATAACCGCTACCACCCCATTGCTTAAACAATTTCTCATCGGCCCTACTGTGTTCAGGATTCAGTTTTACTTTAATAAATCGTGATAATACTTTTTTGACTGACGAATCCTGAAATAGACCTTTGTGTAATTTCTTGCAGTAAACACACCAGTCCGTATAGCCGTAGATAAATATCGGCACTCCTTTCGAGGCACTCAGTTTCAGAGCCTTTTTATAACCGGATTGATCCTGTAACCAGCCAGGGCTGGAAGACTTACTCAATCTACTGGTGCTATTTGTTGAAAAGGATTTTCTTGCCGAACTAGGTGCAAATAGAGTAGTCGTTGAGAAACTGGTTTTGCTGAGATCAAGTTTTTCAGCCGTGTTATCCGGGCAGGCTTTATCGGTGTATACAATCTTACCGTTTATCTCGCATTTATTGACTTGTGCCATACTGGCATGCGGGAAGAAAAGAACTATAAGCAGGGATAAAACTGCAGTAATTCTGGATATTATAAAATTTAAATTTGGCGACTTATCCATATCTAATCAGCCTTCAATTTCTGGATCTATTCGGCTGAGTATAGCAGTAACTGAAATACAACCGGTTATCTACATGATTGCAAGGGATTTTAACGATTATGATTTAGATACAGAATCAAATTTCGATACAACAAATTTTTCCGAGTATCCAGAAATAATAGACCAGACAATCATTAAATAAAAATCTGCATTCGTGGCTAAAGTTACGCCACCCTTCAATACTTTTTTGACTGATTCAAATTCACCATCGACATTCTCCAGCTTCGGAAATAGATCCCCGCTTAAAAAACCTGACAGCAGAATGGCAACAAATGAAACCGCGAGCACTGCACCAAATAATGGACTTAGATATACTAATAGTATCTCGTTATTGGACAGAGACTTTCCTTCAAGCAGCTTCTGTCTTGAGCTCAATGTTTCTCGTATAACTCCGCCTAAAGCACCAAAAGTAACAACCAGTATTAAAAATGGTGCTTTATCGTCATTGTTTACCCATGCCAAAGAAAGGATTACACAAATGAAAACGATAACGAGAGTAATTATGACTGATCGCATACATTCAACTCCAGATCATGCTAACGAAGCTGTAGAAAAAGTCTGTGTCGGGACATGATTCCTTTCAGCTGATTGTTGTTATTCATTCCGGCAACTGTGCCGTGTTCCGAGTTTGATTTCAACCCGGATATCGTGGGTTAGTTTGGAATTTGGGGGAAATTCGCATTATTTAATCATGTCAATCAACCTTAGGTCCCGGCTTTTTTTGTGTTTTCCTTTTTTCATGTATTACTCTGTCGAAACGGGATCACCCGATCCAATAGATACATCGCTATAACGAGAGCTAAAGCCGGTGCCAAAATTAGGGCGGCCATAATATGCGTTAGGTGGTGCCACGAAAATAGTTTCATTTACTCTTATCCGGCCATTGCCACAATGGCTGGTCCAGTATTCCCAATCCCGCGATCTGGGTTTGACCAAGGCATTTTTCCAAATGTAGCGAATTACATTCTTCTGAACCTTCTAGCGTATTAATTAGCCTGTTTGCATGCGAAATAACCCAAACCTGAGTAGTAGCGGCCGCCCTTATAATTAACCTGGCGAGCGCAGGAAGCAAATCAGGATGCAGACTCGTCTCTGGTTCATTTAATACCATAAGTGGTGGTGGTCTAGGGGTCAGAAGGGCTGCAACCCAGAGTAAATATCGTAGTGTACCATCAGACAATTCCGACCCGGATAACGGCCTCAGCAGCCCTTCCTGGCGAAAGTCCACATTGAAGCGCCCATCCTGTTGCACAGATATGCTTAAACTGGCTCCAGGAAATGCATCTGCAACAGCCTCGTCGAGTGCTTCCACGTCACCTGTTTCTATAATTGTCTGCAGAGCAGCTGCTAAGTCTCTTCCATCGTGATGAAGCACAGGAGTGCGAGTACCCAACTGGGGTAGTCGAGCTGACGCTTCCGAGTCGGATCTAAAGTGGTCATAGAATCTCCAGCCTCTAATCTCTTCTTTCAGTGCTACTATCTCAGGCGCTTTCGAAGGATCAACCGCTTGACTGAAAATACTTTCGAAATTGCTTACGTGTTGTGCAATAACCTTCCAATTGCGGTTTTCCCGAGCCTTTATTACAGATCCCGACCGATCAACCAATGAACTTGCCGGACGATATGCTTTTCCTGCCCAGATACATTCTCGTTTTATTTCTGGGTCGAATGCGAATGCAGTAGGCCCCAGGTTCCCTGGAGGCGGTAATCCCAGTGAAATTGAATAGCCGAAATCATCACCAGAAAACCCCAGTCGTAACCTGGCAGCTTTTTGTTTCGGTCCTCCCTGTATTTCTACTTCACCTTTGCGCATCCCTTCGGTAATTTTTTCTGGTCCGGCCCAAAAAGTTGAATTAAGTCCTCCTTCCCTGGCTAATGAATTAATCACGCCACCTTGTGCCGTTTCTGACAATAACCTTAGCGCCTTATACAAATTTGATTTTCCACTGGCATTTTCTCCAGTAATAATATTCAGATTTCCGAAAGGAATAACCAGATTTAGTAGAGATCTATAGTTACTAATTGCAAGTGTTTTTATCATTTCGATTCAGCTGCTAAACCAGATAACGCCAGAATTTGCTGAGGATAACTGATGGGTTTTTTTGGCTCAGCAAACGATTGTTCGTCGTACACTGCATACTGACCGGGAATATTAACTCATCAGCCATCAATCAAAAGCATCATCAATAATAATGTCTGCGGATTCTGCCCAGTGAGTACTTGAGCTTCGCTATTTAGTACCGGAAACTCAATATTCCGCACCTGTTTTTTCATCAAAGTGATTGC